>JAYSUZ010000220.1:0-3432 GCA_043718845.1 Cytophagales bacterium | reverse complement strand
TGAAATGCATGCTGAATTTATAGATGTCCCAATTGCATCGCTGAAGAAGTTTATAACTACCTTAGAAAAGCCTATCGTAGCGGTAGGGACTACTTCTCTACGTACACTAGAAACACTTTATTGGTTGGGTGTTCAGCTATTGGATAGTCCAAGCGAGTACCCTGAAGTGCTGGAATTGAAGCAATGGGAGCCCTATCGTTACGCAGAAGTCAATTATACAGCGAATGCTGCTTTAGAAGCGGTAATAAATTGGTTGGAAAATAAAAAATTAGATCGATTGATTTGTAAAACAAGCTTGCTCATAGTGCCCGGGTATAAGCTAAGAGTTGCGGATGCGCTTATTACAAATTTTCATCAACCCGAAAGTACCTTGATGTTGCTGGTAGCTACCGTAATGGGCAAAGATTGGAGAAAGGTATACGACTATGCACTTGAAAATGACTTTAGGTTTTTGAGTTATGGCGATGGTTCGCTACTGTATGCAAACAAAGAAAACGGTAGTGCTAAGTAGGATATATTTCTACTTAGCACTACCGTTTTTAGACTGAAGGTATTTCGTGTTTTGCGTTTCGCTCAAAATTCCTTTTAAGTTGGTTTCCCATGCTTCAAAAATCTTTTTAGTATCGTATTGAAGACGTTGTTTGTCGGGACCATTCTTTTTTACAGCTGCGGTAATTTTGTTAATTCGGTCTACCGTAATATCTTTTACCTTTGGGGTCTGTTCGTCTGTAAGGTATAATTCTGTTTTTAGTTTATTTACGGTTTCATCTGCTTTCTGGTCGGCGGTCTTAGGTGCTTGCGCAATAGCAAGAGTGGTGCAAATAGAAAATGAGATAATAAGGAGTAGTGTTTTCATAATTGATTTTAGAAGGTTATTTAAGGATACA
Source organism: Cytophagales bacterium (assembly GCA_043718845.1). Taxonomy (GTDB): domain Bacteria; phylum Bacteroidota; class Bacteroidia; order Cytophagales; family Cytophagaceae; genus JANYCO01. The sequence goes on along the minus strand of JAYSUZ010000220.1, from coordinate 2,545 downwards.
ATATTGTAAAATGTTTTCATAAATCAAAGCTATTGTTGTTCTAAGAGGTGAAAAGTATAAAAATAAGACAGGAGGAATGTACTACTTAAATTATGAAAAAAAGCATTAGGTACACTTTTATCCTCCTTGTCTTGCTGTAGGAACAACAGTATCTATAGCGTAGCTACGGTATTTTTCCACGCCTCCAATTCTGGTTCCCCTGGTTTTCTAAGACCAAAAAACTGAACAACCATTTCTCCTTTTGTATCAAAACATTCCAACGAAGAAACAATCCCGTCTGCCGTAGGTTTTTTCACCACCCAAGCCGAATCGATTGTTGAGGTGTCTAAGTGCATATTGAAATCAGGATCTAATACGTTCAACCATTTGTCCATCACTTTTACTATTTTGATAACGTCTTGGTGAATTTGGATGTTTCCTCTATTGCCTACAAAAATCATGATAGGTGTTTTTTCGTTCGTTGCTTTTTCGAGTATCTCTACTAGTTTTTCTTTTTCGAATACCTTTGCATAGTCTGTGCCCGCTGATTTCAATGCGTCGATTCGGCTTACATTAAATCTTCTAAGCATTCCAAAGAATTCGTGTGTATCTTTCATTTCCGACCATGACTTACGGAAAGCTTCTACGTCAATTGAGGCTGCGTAATGTACCTCAGGATATTTTTCCAACTCGTCGGTAATATCAGCAGTCTGATTAGCCGATTTGTATTTTTCTATCAATTGTTGATAGGCTTCTTTATTTCCACCTTCTTCTTGTATGTAAATTTTCATTATAGCGTCTCCGGCTTTGTCGAAAAACTGAAGACTTTTTTGAGGGCCTTTATTGGTAGGTGTTTCTGCGGCGAAACCAAATTTCCAATCTTTGAAAAAAACCCTTTGTTCGATAGAACCTATAACGGTAGCTACTTCAGCGTTTACCTCGCCATGGGCACCTATTTTTTCGAACAATCCTTTGTGTTCTAGTATACAGCCATCGTTTCGGGTAAGCGACATCACTCGTCCTAAAGAAGGAAATTCTTTTACTAGAGAAGCCCAGTGGCCATCTAATCTTGTTGCATTTTCGCCGAGTCCGGTAGCTAGCAGTTCTGCTTCGCTAACCCCTAATTTTTGTGCCGCATCTCTTATGCGCACTTTTGGATTTTCTTGCTGAAAGTTCAGCCAATTTGATTTTATTGATTCTGTTGTTGTTTTCATTTTTTATTTATTTTTAATTTAATTACATTACTATAAAATTTTCAACACCAGAAAAGTAATTTACGGGTGTTATATACATTTTTTCATCTTTGTAATGTGAAAATAATGTCACCTCTACATCGTATATTTTTTTTATATTTTCTTTGGTCAATACATTTTTTGGTACATCAAAAACTTCTTGCTTACCGTTGTTAAGTAGAAGAATTTTATCTGCATAACAGGAAGCTAAGTTCAAATCGTGCAATACAGCTATGACACTATTCGTTGTTCCTTTCCAGTCGTTAGCTATTTTCATTACTTGTTGCTGGTATTTCAAATCAAGTCCATTTACAGGTTCATCAAGAAATAAAAATTTAGGCTCGGAAGGTATTTCTTTAGTATCGCTGTCTTCCAATTGGGCTAGCACTCTTGCCATCTGTACTCTTTGTTTTTCTCCTCCCGAAAGCGTAAGATAGTTTCTGTCTTTGAGGGCTAACATTCCTGTCTGAGATAAACAGGCTTCTACAATCTGTTTGTCGATGATAGATGGATCGGCATTGAAATGGGAATACCTTCCCATCATCACAATCTCAGAGACTAAAAAGGGTAATGTAAGCGCTATATTTTGAGAAAGGACTGCTCTTTTGGCGGCCAATATTTTTGTATTAAGGGCATTTATGTGCTGTCCATTGAGTACTACCAAGCCGGTATATTTTCTCAATTCACCAGAAAGTATTTTCAATAAAGTAGATTTTCCTGCACCGTTGGGGCCTACAATAGCTACGAATTCTCCTGGTAAGACTTTAAATTTTATATCTTGAAGAAGTATTTTATTTTTTATTTTATAAGAAATGGTATCGGCTGTCAGCATTGTTACGTCAGATTTAATTGTTTCTTTTCTTTTACAATCAACCATACAAAAACAGGCGCACCCATTATTGCGGTAAGAATACCGATTGGTAATTCGGAAGGCATTGTAATGGTTCGGGCTAAAAGATCGCTTAGTGTAAGTAGAATACTACCGGATAATGCAGCTGCAACGATGAGTGTACGGTTATCAGGGCCTAACCAGAGACGAAGTATATGAGGAATTACCAATCCTACAAATCCTATCATACCAGCAGTAGCTACTGATGCACCAACCGATAAGGCGGAAAGTCCTATCAGAATAAATTTCATTTTTTTTGTATTAATACCCAAATAAGCCGCTTCATTTTCTCCCAATGCAAAAGCATTTAAGGCTTTTGATAATTGAGGTAAAATAAATAGTGGAATTAAAACAAAGGGCAACATGGCTATAACTGTATTCCAGCTAGCCCCTCCTAGGCTTCCCATCATCCAAAAGGTAATATCTCTTAGCTGTTGGTCGTTGG
>JAYSUZ010000219.1:0-1532 GCA_043718845.1 Cytophagales bacterium | reverse complement strand
TTAATGCTACTAGCAAAAAGGAGGTGATGAGTATCTGCGGCTATGGTTATATCTTTTTAGACAAAATTTGGACTATATAATAAATGTGTTTGGTATTACCTAACTGAAACAAAAGGCAAAATAAAACAAAGAGTTGCTACTTATACCGCTAATGATTTATTGCTCGTGGAAGGCAAGCAAGATGAGATATTAGGGAGACTTCAATCTCAAATGGACAAACCAAGAGGGGAATTGCTCCATTTGATTGCACAATTATGAAATGTGATTTTTCTAAAGAGAATACGACAATGGAGTTTTAAATCAAAAAATACTCTTATAAAAATAACGGTTGAATCATGACCTAAAAGCCTTAATTCAACCGTTAAATATTACTTTAGAAATAAAAACTATTTCCCTTCTATCGCTTCTTTTACCAGTCGAGCAGCATCTTTCAATACTACTGCTGATTTCACTTTTAGGCCTGAGTCGTTTATTATTTTTGCACCTTCTTCGGCATTTGTACCTTGAAGTCTTACAATAATAGGCACTCTAATATCGCCGATAGCTTTGTATGCTTCTACAACACCATTTGCTACACGGTCGCAACGTACGATACCGCCAAAGATGTTGATTAATATCGCTTTTACATTTGGATCTTTTAATATAATTCTAAATCCAGCTTCTACTGTTTTTGCATTTGCTCCTCCACCAACATCTAGAAAGTTGGCAGGTTCGCCACCCGATATTTTAATTACGTCCATCGTAGCCATTGCCAAACCGGCACCGTTTACCATACACCCTACGTTGCCGTCCAATTTCACGTAATTCAAATTACTTTCTCCTGCTTCTACTTCTAAGGGGTCTTCTTCCGTAACATCTCTGTAGGCGTACAACTCCGCTTGACGGTACATCGCATTGTCGTCGAGTGCTACTTTTGCGTCTACCGCTAATATTTGATCGTCTGACGTTTTCAACACTGGATTAATCTCAAACATAGCTGCGTCAGACTCTTTATAAGCTTTATAAAGTCTGGTTACAAAAACAACCATGTCTTTGAATGCGTTTCCACTCAAGCCCAATTTGAATGCGATTTTTCGAGCTTGAAAGCCTTGCAGCCCAACACTTGGATCAATCCACTCTTTAAATATTTTATCGGGAGTGCTGTGTGCTACTTCTTCAATATCCATCCCGCCTTCTGTAGAGGCTATGATTACATCACGTCCTGTAGCTCTATCGAGTACGATACTAAGGTATAATTCTTTAGGCTCTGAAGCACCAGGATAGTAAACATCAGCGCCTACATAGATTTTATTTACTTTTTTACCTTCTGGACCAGTTTGAATAGTAACAAGTGTACCACCTAGTATTTGAGATGCTTTCAGTTTTACATCGTCTAACGTCTTGGCAATCATTACGCCTCTATACTCTGTACCTACGATCTTGCCTTTACCGCGTCCACCTGCGTGTATTTGAGCTTTTACCGCCCAAACTTTGCAACCTGTCAGTTCGCCCAACTTTTTTGCAGCTTCTACAGCGGCTTCAGGAGTTTCGGC
>JAYSUZ010000218.1:0-3451 GCA_043718845.1 Cytophagales bacterium | reverse complement strand
ATGACCGTACAAGTGCTACAGGAAAATATTCAATGCGTTATGTTTTACCCGATCAATACACGGTGAATTTATATGACGATATACGTACCGCTATTTGTCCATCAACAGGATCACATGCACTCAATATCCCTACTTCTGGAATAAATTACCCTAACAAAGATTTTGCAATGCACCCTCACTCCCTTTACGAAGATGTAGCCGTTTATGCTAGTATGGGATGCAATATGTCTGATCCTAGACCAGGGTTTAGTTATAATAATTATTTCGCCTACACTAACATTGGAACGTTGCCTTCTGATGGATACATAGAAGTAATATATAGCGATATTGAATCCTTTGTATCGTCTTCCCCTTCTGCTGATTTTTATGACCCCGCTACAAAAACATTGCGATTCAATTATACAAGTCTTATGCTTGGAGAAATACGCGGTGTAATACTCACCTTTAATATTGCTTCGACTACATTACTAGGTTCTACTTTTAGTCATTCTGTCACAGCTGATATTGGCACTACAGACCAGACTCCAGAAAATAACCTACATACTTTCCACTATACCGTAGTAGGTTCTTTTGACCCGAATGACTTAAGCGTAACACCAGCAGGAAATATCGTAGAGGAAGATTCTGTGTTATCTTATTCTATTCGTTTTCAAAATACAGGAACATATCCTGCCGAACTCGTAGTTATCAAAGATACGCTAGATGCCAATCTCGATATCGCTACAATCACTAATATTGTAGCCAGTCATAACTACTGCTTTAGAGTATTGGAAAACCGTGCGGTAGAGTTCGCTTTCGAAAACATCAATCTACCGGATAGCATTCGCAACGAAGCAGGTAGTCACGGTTTTGTTAATTTCAGTATTCAAAAAAAGAAAAATCTTACCCTAGGTACTTCGCTAACCAATAGAGCTGAAATTTATTTTGATTTCAATAAGCCCGTTGTCACCAATTCGACGGTGAATACGATAGCCTTAACATCTAATACTATTAAGGAAACAACGACAAGTACGGGAAAAGTTTACCCTAACCCTGCAAAAGACTATACCGTATTTAGTTTTGAAAAAGAAATTGCGTCTATACAACTTATGAATATTGCTGGTATTACGGTATTGAACCAGGCCGTAACAAAACAGAAGGAATTTAATATAAACCTAAGCCTTTCTAAAGGGCTTTATTTCTACAAAGCAGTCGCTACAGATGGAAATGCCTATTCTGGGAAATTAATGGTTGAATAATTAAATCATTTTTTCAAACTTGAATTAAAAATAAAAAAGTGGATTGGCTATTTTAAGCTAATCCACTTTTTTATTTTTAAGTATAACTTATTTTTTCACAAAAAAAATTACAACTTATTTTTCTTGCATAAATCTATTGAAATGGAATTCGTTCTTCTTTTACGAGTTTCCTCTTTTCTTTATACAAAACGCTGTCTATAGCTTCAAAAAATTGATCTCCCAATAAATTAAAAAGGTATCGATTATCTATATTTTTAAAATATAATTTTGCGTCGACAACACTTGGCGTAGCATTAAAGTTGGTGGAATCTATTAATACCTTCTCTCCAAACACTTGTATATAAATAGCATCGTCACAAAATAATATTTTCTGAGGCACTTGCCTATTCGCCCCTTTCCATTTACAAGCGTCTGGGGTAATCTCAAAATCATAATTATAATAATGACTCTCGCTATATTCCTTTCCGGAATAAATTCCTATATAATGATTAAAACTATCCGTTCTACTTACGTCTATTGTCTTTCCATTAGCATACCGTAAAGTGAAATTTGTAGTATACGTTTCCGTCTTCGTTTTACAAGCATTAAATACTACAAGATAACAAACAAAAATACATATCGATATTTTAGAGTTCATTTAGTTTTTTTTTGCACTATGATTATTTTTTACGAAGTTAAGATAATAACTAAAAAACGTTAAAGCAATTTTTACAGTTATTACACACACCGAAGAAAGGCTTCTATTTTTCCAATTCGCCTTTATTATTGGTTTTTATAAGTCCGAGTACAAAATTATTGGCAATATAAACAGTGCCTACTACCAAAATATCTCCGTCGTATGTTTCTATAACTTGATTGGCCTGATCGCTACCTTTCCCACCATAAGCCTTCTCCCATATTACATTGCCTTCGCTATCCGTTTTTAGAAGCATATAATCCTTATTAAAAGTCCCTGCTATAATATACCCTCCATCGCTCGTATGATAGAATGAATTTGCTGTTTTGCCAATACCTCCAGGTTGTTTACTCCAAAGCAATGTACCAAAAGAATTTATTTTAGCTAAGTAAACAGCGGTATTTCCTGTGGCATCCGATTGTGTGCCCACTACACCATAGCAACCATCGTTGGTGCGTAGCACTTCTCTTCCAACCTGATCAAGACCGTCGTTTTCGCCAAGGACTACACTCCAATAAATATTAGCGTAAGTATCTGTAAGCGTTATCCGGACATCTTTTTGAATGCCATCATATCGTGTACCACACCATAATAAATCATGTGCAGGAGTCTCTATTAGCCCCTCTAAGTCGTCGTACAAATTGGCAGCTCCCAATTCACGTTCCCAATAAATAGAATCCAAATTCGTTTTTACCATGTACATATTTTTCTTACTATCGGTTTCACCTCCTCTACTTCCCGCTACTATTAAAGCACCATCGTCATCAATAACTAAAAAATTTCCTACTTCATTAAATTCAGGACGACCAAACGAAAATGAATCTAAAAATTGCCCCTCTTTGTCGTATTTTACAATAAGGCAATCACTCGAATCGTTCTTCGATTTTACATACCCCACGATTAAAAAATTTTCATCCTTGTCAATTTTTACATCGAATCCTTCTTCGTCATAGGAAGATCCAAATGTTTGCGCCCATACTTTATTTCCATTTTTATCTGTTTTTACGATGTATAAATCTTTATCTAATCGCCCTTCCATAATGGTAGAACCTACTAAAATAAACCCTCCATCACTCGTTTCTTTCCCCGAAAACCCTGCATCGTTTTGTGCGCCACCAAAAAATTTAATAAACACCCCTGAATCATCAGGCTTTGGGGTATCCTTTTTGGAACAAGTAGTGAAGAAAATAACAATATACAATAGCCCTAAATAATGTTTCATACCTTCTGAAGTTGTTTTTATAAAAATTAATAATTGTAAAAAAATAAAATTATTACGAAAATAAATTATATTTGTAATATTATTAATTTTTTATGTTAAAATCAAAATTCTTTTTTCTAAACAAGCAAATCGATGAAATTGTCGCTAATTATTTTCCTATCAACCCTATTTCTATAGATTTAGAGATAGGTTATGGGCGCCAAGAAAGCCTCTGCAGTGCAATTACTGAAAATGATTACTTTAGACGTAATGCACTTAGTGCTATTGATGAAAAAATAGCCCTACTAGCACTTTCTAGGCATATCTACCCTACTT
>JAYSUZ010000217.1:0-7631 GCA_043718845.1 Cytophagales bacterium | reverse complement strand
CGAAAGACGAAACGATAGCGAGTTTGAAGGCGCAGATAGAGTTGATGAAAAAGGTGGTTTGATAGCGGTTAAACATTTTTGGATTAGTGGGTTGGATTTAGTATCTAGTAATTATGGAAGCATTGAAAATAGAAATACTTAACCCTAAAGCATTGCAACTTATAAAGGGCATGCAAGACCTGAAATTAATTAAGGTAAGCGATGAGCCTGTTTCAAAGTTGAAATCTTATTTGAGGAAAATGAGAAAAAATGCGGATTCTGGCCCTTCTTTGGAGGGAATCGCCAAAATTGTAAAAGAGGTTCGTACGGAGCGCTATGCCAAAAAATAAAAATTTAAGACTGATTATTGACACCAACCTTTGGATTAGGAAGTGAAAATTTGCAGAGACCCGAAAGATGATTTTTTGTTAGCCTTAGCCAAAGATGGCAAGGCAGATTACTTGATTACAGGAGACAAAGATTTGCTGACGATTGGCAAATTTGAGCATACAAAAATAATTTCTATTGCTGAATTCAAATTGCAAAACTAATCGAGCGTACGCTTTCCGCGAAAGACGAAACGATAGCGCGTTTGAAGGAGCCGATAGCGTTGATGAAAAAATAAATGGGGAAAACTGATCTTTTTCGTTAGTTCACACAATGATTTATATTTTTTGATGAATTGGCGTTAAATAGTTACCTTTAGGTGCATGATTAATATTAATAAGCAAATAGAATACTGGATAAATAGTGCAAATGACGATTTGGAATCTGCCAGAATTCTTATTGATAAAAATCGTGTGTTGCATGGTTTGTTTTTATGTCATTTGGTGATTGAAAAATGTATTAAAGCACATGTAGTAAAGTCAAGCTCGGAGATTGCTCCTCGTTCGCATAACCTTCTTTATTTGTCAGAAATGACGAGTATCGAATTCAATGATGAAGATGAAATATTTCTAGGAATACTTATGAAGTATCAATTACAAGGGCGTTACCCTGACTATAATCCCATAATTCCTAATAGTTTGCTGGCTAATGAATACTTAACTAAAACTGAAAAGCTGTCCTTATGGTTAAAGGAGAAATTATAGAACTTTTAAAAAGATACGTAGCACTTTTAAATGCCGAAGGGTTCTCGGTAACAAAAGCGTTTTTATTTGGAAGCTATTCCACAGATACCGCTTCAGAGTCAAGCGATATCGATGTCATGATTGTGTCTGATAAATACGATGAAACGGATGATAGAGCGGTAGGGAAAATCTGGAAGTTGACGCGCAAAATTAATACAAAGATAGAGCCTTATTTGATTGGAATAAACAAATTCAAAGATGCTGATTCTTCGCCGTTAATAAGCATTATTAAAGAAAAAGGAATTAAGGTTATTTAATACCTTCAACGACCTAAAACTAATTGAGAGACGCTTTCATCAAAAGACGAAACGATAGCGCGTTTGAAGGCGCAGATAGTGTTGATGAAAAAATAAATGAGGAAATACACCTTTCCAATAGTTCTTATCATGAAAAATCACCAAAGAAAATTACTTGAACTTCTAGAAACGATAGAAGGAAATGGATCTTTTGAATCTTCCGGGGTAAAGAAAATCACTTTGCCGGGCATACGGATTAAAGGTGTTGGAGAAATAGGTTTTCCTATTCCCTCAATTCAAATTAGAGAAATTATCAAGATAGCAACAAAAGCACCTTTTGGAAAAGGTAGTAAAACGATTACCAATACGGCAGTTCGAAGTGCTTGGGAATTGAATGTGGATCAATTTTCCTTTCACAACGAAGATTGGACGACCTTTATAAAAAACATTGTTGAAGAAGTAAAAGAAGGCTTAGGAATCGAGGCCAATACTATTGTCCCATCCCTATACAAATTATTGATTTATGAAGAAGGCGATTTTTTTCTGTCGCACAAAGATTCGGAGAAAGAACTTGGCATGTTTGGGACACTGATTATTGGTTTGCCGTCAACACATACCGGAGGAGAATTAGCAATTCGGTTTGATGGCAAAGAGAAAATTATTGATTTTTCCACGCCATCGAGTAATTACAAAATACCCTACGTAGCCTTTTTTGCCGATTGTGACCATGAAATTAAACCTATTACTTCTGGCTATAGAGTATCTCTAGTTTACAACCTCATACAATCTTCAGGTTCACAAAAAATAAGTCAAACGCATATTAGCACTCATATAGACGAAGCGACACAACTTTTAAAATCGATGGCCATATCTATTGAAAATAATCCAAAAGCTATTTTATTAGAACATCAATATACGCCAGCCAATTTTTCTATAAACAGTTTGAAGCAGCACGATAAACCGAGAGCAGAGTTGCTGTTGGAAGCCGCTAAAGAAGCTGGTTATTTTGCAGCCCTAGGATTGGTGACTCATTATAAAGTGGGGTCATTGGATGGAGTAGATTACTATTACCGTCATGATGAAAATAGCAATACCAATGGCACGATGGGTGAAGTGTTTGAGGAATACACCGTTATTGAACATTGGAGTAGTGGAGAAATGCCAACATTAGGAACAATCGACATTGAACTAGAAGATTTAATATCCTCCTCTTCCATAGGCGAAGGGGAGCCAATTGAAGAGGAGGAAGAAGGATATACTGGAAATGCAGGAATGACCATGGAATATTGGTATCATTATGGGGCTGTAATTCTATGGCACAAAAGCAAACACCTACACTTGCTTTCTCAAGCTTCTGAAGAAGTGAAATTGAAATGGCTGAACTATTATAATAAGCATTGGATGTCACCATCCATTGATGCAGCTGAATTGAGTAAACAAATTATCAATCAGTTTGCGGAGTATGAATGGAAGGGGAAAGATTTGACGCTTGATTTTAGTGTAGTGGCAACAATTTTGCTAAAATTAAAAGACGAAAAATTTCTTTTAGAAAAAGTTGAACTGCTAAATTGCATTTTCAAAAACATAGCAGTAAAAAATTGGGTAGAATTAGTACAACAATATGAACCAAAATTAATCACTCTTATAGTTGAAAAAGTTGCTAACCGTGGTGAGATTAACTGCATAAATCACATTTTGGAGATATTGGAAAATTTGGATAACAATTCTTCCCCTACACTGGATGATTTCGCAAAACATCATTTAAATTTAATCCCTAAAACATTGGAACAAATCCAACTTTCCAACTTAAATGAAACGCATAATTATTTAGCAGCAGAAAAGAAATCACGAAAAGAAACAATTTGTGCAATCCTTGAGAAAGTTGTAAAGCTAAGCCAAAATAAAGAAAATGATAAAGAATGGATAACTAGAACACTAGGAATAACAACAGTAGCATTGACCCGAAACTATGTCAATGACGTTTTGCTTGTTGTTTCTATGCGCCAAAATAATCTTCTTGCAAAGGAAATTAAAAATATTTGTGTTCAAGATTTGATTGAAAGAACCAAAACAAAACCAAGCCCTCCAGTAGATTGGAAAAGAAAAGTGCCGGATACAAAAGACTATAAAGAAGTATGGAAAATATTAAGTCCATTTCTTGAATCTGCCGACGTTCAGGTTTTTGACTATAAAAAGGGGCAAGCCTATAGAAGTGAAATGAAAAGTGCTATCGCTAATGTTTCCATTGATCTCAGTACGGAAACGATTGCCAAGGGCTCTCCGCATATTTTGAGACTCACCAAAACACAAGCTAGCTATGAACGAGCACTTAAAAATTGGCAAAAAGACGTGGCCATTTTAGAGTCATTAGATCCGTTTTGATTCGCTCTCGAAAATTAATAAATTATGTAGAGGTAGTTATACCTGAATGCGGGACTCTTTTTCAGAAAGAAATGAAATGCTGAAAATTTAAATACTACCACTTTCTGTATCCTACTAAAATCGAATAGAATTATAAAAATAATCCGTAAACGAATTGTAGTATTCTAAACTCTCTTTCATTTCTTCTACGCCTACCGATACATTGTAATTCGCCAAGCCTACCTCTTCCAACAAGGAGAATAGAACTTCTTCGTTTTCATTTTTCTTATCTTGTAGCGTGAGTGGAATTATTTTATCGATATCTTTTACTGGAATCTCTGGCTTGCCGTAAACAGAAACGATATAAGAAGAAATACGCTGTAAATCTTCCATAGAAATATAGCCTCTTTTTGCTGAAATAAACGTCTCGCAAATCATCCCAATAGCAATCGCTTCTCCGTGTAATAATTTTTTCTTTGAATTCAAGTAAAAACTTTCTACCGCATGTCCAAGTGTATGTCCGAAGTTCAATATTTTTCTCAACCCTTTCTCCTGAGGATCAGTTTCTGTTACATTCGATTTAATGGCCACCGAATGAGCCGCCAAGTCGTTCCAATCTTGTTCGTCGAAGGAACGGGACGAAATAATTTCCCATTTATCTTTGTCCGCAATAAGGCAATGTTTGATAATCTCTGCAAACCCCGAGCGCAACTCCCGACGGTCAAGTGTAGCCAAGAAGCCCGTATCGATTAACACCGCTTTAGGATTGCAAAAAACACCAATATGGTTTTTGAAAACGTTGCCATTGTTTTCTGTAAAATCGATACCCAGTTTGCCTCCTACGCTTGCGTCTACTTGTGAGAGTAGCGTGGTTGGAATTTGGATAAAGTCTATTCCTCTTTTATAGGTGGAAGCGCAAAATCCACCCATATCGCCAATTACACCGCCGCCAAGGTTAATAACCAATGCCTTTCTATCCAGCTGTGCGGCAGTCATATATTGCCATATCTTCAGGCATGTCTCCATATTTTTGGCCTCTTCGCCTGCCGGAATCTGAATAAGAATTCCTTTCCCTTTCACAGCATCTCTAATGAGCGGGTAACAATGCAGCTTAGTATTCTGATCGGTAATAACACAAATCTTAGAGTAAGCAGTAGCGGCAAGAAACTCTATAAGTTCTTCCTGAATTTGGTGCGTGATGGTGACGTTGGATTTCATACTACGAGATAGTTTAATTTTTTGAAAAGAATGGAGATAGAAATGCTTTTAAAGGTTCAAGGCTGGGATGGTTTAGGTCCCAGTGGTCAGTAATAGTATAGTCTCTTTTATTGTCTTGATATATCCCCTTATTATCCTTATCCAAAGCATGTAAATAAGCATAGACTTGAGATTTTTCTTTATTTCTAATAATAATTGGGGCTATACAATTAATGTAATTATGAAAGCAGGTTATTAATTTTTCATTCACAGCAATTTTCAATAATAGTGATTCAATATTCCCTTTTTCATTATCATTAGGAAAATAGAAAGTGTTATAAGTAATTATCTTACTTAATTTCACATCTATTAGTGAAAGTTTCTCTGCGAATTCTTTTTTTCTTATTATTAAATCAACATCGGCATCTGTAAATACAACTATAGTAGCTCTGGCATCGACTATTTCTTTTATCTTTTTCGATTCTAATACAATTGCAGACCAGCTTCCATAAGGCGTAAAAAAGGAATCCTCAAGAGAGATGTCGAAACATATTTTTATAAAATCCCGAAGGAATACTCTATGCGTTTTATCTTCAACAAAAAAATGGATATTTGGGTACATAAAAATTATCTTAGTTCGTTTTCATTTTCAATAGCATGGTCAAATTCTTCGAAATTATAACAGTAAGCAGACACCTGTTTGTCTTTATGCTCCACAAGTCTAAAGACTCTAGCTTTTTCTTGTAAATCCTGCATATCCTCTTCTAGAAATACGTCTCTGAAAAATTTGAGACACTCTGCACTGTGGGTGGTAGCGTATAATTGAACGTTGTTATTTGAGGCTGATTTTAAAATAGTTCTCCAAACGGGCAATAGTTTTTTATGATGAATCCCTGTATCAATTTCGTCAATCATTAATCTTCCGTTCTTATTGAGAATTATTTCCATAAGCAATCTGAAAAGTTTAATAGAGCCATCTCCAAGTGATGGTAATGGAATTGTATAATCTACCCCTTCTTGAACTAATATTATCGTATTCCCATTAATTATATCAATGTCAAAATCTTTTAAATTAGGCACTAATATGCTTAAATCTAAAATTAGCCTTTTTCTCAATGGTATGTTCCTTTGAATATTCTTAGCATAAACCTCTGACAGCTGATGGTCGTAGCTTAAATTAAATGGAATTAAATTTAAGGGTATTTCAGAATTTGAAGGCAATATATTTATATCATTTTCGATTTTACTTTGATATCTATCCCCGTTTTCAGCTATAATTTGTTGTGATATAGCCCCTCCAATTTTCATTTCAACAATAGTTGCAAGAAGGTCACTTCCTTTTATTTTAAATGAAAATATTAATTCAACTATATTATTAATTATTTTTCCTTTATTAACATATTCTAAAAAATAAGACTCCTTAATTTGGTTGTAATTCCTATTGTGAAATAAATTATATTTTAATAGGTCACAATGTTTTGTTAAATCCTCGTCAAACATCAACGCCTCCAGCACACTCGTCTTCCCTACATTATTATCTCCTACAATCAAGTTGAACTGACCAATATTGTCCATTTCAAAGGATTCAAATCGTTTGAAATTTTCTACTTTGAAATAGGTAAAATGATGCTCGCTCATGCTTGTTGGACTACGTTATACTATTTAGTCTAACAATATTACAAATAAACCCACTTAAAACAAAAACGGGACTAAAAAGCCCCGTTTTAAAAATCAATGAAATCATTCAATCCGTAGAATCCGCGATTATGCTTTACTTTCTACCGCTTTCATAATTTCCGTTTGTCTACGAATAGACTCTTCATGAATGATCTTGTAGATTTCTACCACAAATTCAGTATTCAGGTTCATTTTTTTCGCCAAATCTGATCTGTTTTTCATGATATCGTCCCAACGTTTTACTTGGTAAGTAGTTACGTTGTTGTCTTTTTTGTATTCTCCAATTTTCTCAACAATAGCCATACGAGCCGCCAATGTTTCCAAAACTTCTCTGTCTATGTTGTCGATTTTTCTTCTAAGTTCGTCCAATTGGTCGTTGAAAACCTGATCGGTAGAAGAACCTTGACGGATTTTAAGATCGGCAAGAATTTCACCCAATCGCTCTGGTGTTACTTGTTGTTCCGCATCACTCCACGCTTTTTCTGGGTTGATGTGTGTTTCAATCATCAAACCGTCGAAGTTAAGGTCCATTGCTTTTTGAGATATTTCAAATATCAAATCACGTCTTCCGGCAATATGCGATGGATCGCAGATGATTGGAATTTGTGGCGCTATTCTTCTCAACTCAATTGGAATAGTCCAGATAGGTTGGTTACGGAATTTAGTTTTGTCTAACGTAGAAAAACCACGGTGTATACCCGCTAAGTTTTCAATACCTGCTTGGTTCAAACGCTCGAAAGCACCGATCCAAAGGCCTAATTCTGGGTGAGTAGGATTTTTCACCATCACCGCTACGTTTTTAACCCCTCTAAGAGCGTCTGCCATTTCTTGAATCGCAAAAGGACTTACAGTAGTTCTAGCGCCAATCCAAAGTACGTCTACGCCATACTTCAACGCCAATTCTATATGCTCTGTATACGCTACTTCCGTACCAATAGGCATCCCTGTTTCTTTTTTAACATCAGCCAACCATTTCAACCCTTCTTCTCCAGCGCCTTCAAAAGCACCTGGACGGGTTCTTGGTTTCCAGATACCAGCTCTAAGCACATCT
>JAYSUZ010000216.1:0-1549 GCA_043718845.1 Cytophagales bacterium | reverse complement strand
TTCTATTATAGAAGCCGAGGTTGATGGCGAAAAGCCGTTGACCTATTCATTGACCTGTACGTCAGATATGGCGTAGTAAGGCTGGTAATAAGGGAGTTTTGGTAATTTATTAATAAGTGCGAATTAAAGTACCTTTGTGCTTCACTAATTTCATAGTTGATGATAAATATTTATACCGACGGCTCTTCTAGAGGCAATCCCGGGCCAGGGGGGTACGGCGTAGTGCTTACGTTCAACCAGCACCGCAAAGAGATGAGTGAAGGTTTTCGGCGTACTACTAATAACCGTATGGAATTATTGGCGGCTATTGTAGGTTTAGAATCCCTAAAAGAACCTGGTCGTGAAGCTACTATTTATTCGGACTCCAAATATGTGGTAGATTCGGTAGAAAAAGGTTGGCTATGGGATTGGGAGAAAAAGAACTTCAAAGAGCGAAAAAACGAAGACCTTTGGAGGCGGTTTATTTACATCTATAAAAAACATAAAGTGAAATTTATATGGCTCAAAGGGCATGCTGGGCATCCAGAAAACGAGCGGTGCGACAAACTAGCAGTAGCTGCTGCCATGGGCAAAGATTTGAAAGCTGATTTTGGGTATGAAAGCGAAGAAAGGACTTAATCGCTACAACAGGGTCCTTCGTGCACTTTCGCTATCCACTCTTCTTGCGTCAATTCTTTAGCCAACACCTCGTACCCCTTAATTGGGGGCTTTTCTAAACACCATCCGCATTCAGTACCATCTTCTTTGATTGTAGAGCCTTCACATAGAGGGCAAATATATCCGCAAATAGCCATTTTCAAATTTACTCTAAAAATTCCAACATTACGCTAAAACAACTATCAGTAGTAATGCGTATATAACCCTACTTCTGTACACGGCACATTAACCTGTAAAATAATAAACATAAAATTGCACCTTTCTTATAATCCTATTTACAAAAAAAGAAGATATTGCACTATTCCAATTTCGGCTTTTATATCATAAAAGATACTACTACATTTGTAATTGGCAGTAAATAAATTTAATAAAATCTACTTATTTACTGAAATAATACAATTTATGCAAAAGGAAATTTCGCATATAATATACTAAGTAGACAACTAGTTTATGAAATATTTAAATTTAGACCATAGTGAATACCGAGCGCTTCTTAACTTAAAGAGAGCAAGTTTTACTATTTATTTGACCATTTCCTGTATTTGCGCTATTCTTTCTTACCTCATTCTTGAAACTATAATGAAAATTGGTATAAATTCTATTTATATCATCCTTCTTTTAGGCGCACTTTCGCTTATCATTTTCATCCATTCCAATAAAGATTATTTTCTAGATTTAATAAAAAAAGAAAAAAGAGTATATATGGGCGTTCTTTCCAATAAGTCAGAAAAAGAAAGAGGAGGGCACACCTATTATGTTTTCAATATGGATGGAAATAGTTTTATAGTAGACAAAGAGACTTTTGGCAAATGTAACGTAGGAGACATCGTTGAATTTCACACTTCACCCTTGTCTAAATACTTATTCAAAGTAGAATTAATAAGCGAAGCGG
>JAYSUZ010000215.1:0-1552 GCA_043718845.1 Cytophagales bacterium | reverse complement strand
ATCCAGCTGCTGCATTTATTGCCAAATTTTTGTTTGAATTTCTCTTTTTCTTCTGGAGTCATTCCGCTCATTTTGGCTTCCATTCTTTCTTTTAAATTTTGTTTCCAATGGGCACCATTTTTTTTGAAACGAGCCCATCCTCCATTACAATTAGTACAGTGCCCTCCTTTTTTGAATCCTCCAAAAAGGATTTTCGAAAGTACTAAAATACCCAATGCTTGGTAAAATGTAATTGTAGGGCCACTGAAAAGTGCTGGTACAAGCCAGTTCCAGAGCGATAGGACTACAAAGCCGATTACGAGTACAGCGAGGATTATAAGTAATCCTATTTTTATTCCTTTTAATATCCAGATTTTTTTCATTGTTATATTTTTTTAATAGTTATTAATTTCTTCGTATACCGATTCTAATCTTTTGCGCAAGTAGAGCACTGCGTAGCGCTTTCTAGAGAGCAGTGTATTTACCGAAACACCTTTTAGTTCTGCAATTTCTTGAAAACTTCGATCTTCAATTTCATGTAGTATAAATACATCTCTTTGTTCTTTTGGAAGCTCTTCTAATGCCTCTTCTAATGCTTCAATGATAATATTTCGTATGAGCTCACTGTCGGCACTTTTAGAGTAGTCTTCTAATAGCTCCGCAAAATTTAAACTTTCACCTTCTTCTTCGGAAGTATACCCTACTTGATTTTCTAGCGATAGTGTTTTTTTCTTGCGATAGCGGTCTATTATTTTATTTCGAGCCACTTTGAACAACCAGGAAGCTATTTTTTCTACAGGTTTCATAAGTCGATAGGTTTCTACCAGCTCAAAGAAGACATCCTGCAGTATGTCTTCTGCATCTTCTTCAGACGACACCCGTTTTCTGATGAAGTCCAGAAGACGGCCGTGTTCCTTCTTCACGGTGTCTCTGATCAGATCGTCTTGTTGTACCGACATGGTGCTATTTAATTGGAGTATACTATCTTCCATCTCCTTGGGTAGACGAAAGAGGTTGTATTATATTTTAAACAAGATGATAATTTTAAATTTAATTTTATAATTTTAAATTTAATTCTCTATATATGAGTTATTTAATTTATTTACAGTGTATTAAGGTAGTATCGGATAGGTTTTTATTTTTATTTACCGATAAAAAACACATCTTTGTGGTGTTATGTGGAAAATAGACCTATCCGATATTGATGATATGCAAGCAACCTTTGATCGGTTGTATGAAAAAAAAGCGCTTCTAAACGAGAGTAGGCCCTTGCCAGCTATTGCGTTGAATAAAATAAAAGAAAATTTGTCTATAGAATGGACTTACAATTCCAATAGTATTGAGGGCAATACCCTTAATTTGCAAGAGACTAGGATGGTGCTTCAGGAAGGTATTACTGTCCGAGGGAAGTCACTTAGAGAGCATTTTGAAGTATTCAACCACGAGAAGGCGATTGATTATTTGTATACGTTGGTAAAGGACAGCTATTCGATTAGGAGTATCGATATATTTTCGCTTCATGGTTTGGTGATGCGCAGTATTGAAGAAGATTTTGTAGGAAGAATAAGGAATG
>JAYSUZ010000214.1:0-3482 GCA_043718845.1 Cytophagales bacterium | reverse complement strand
TCACTACCAGCGGTATACATATCTTTCCCATTTTTAGAATAAACGATAGATCGAATCGCATCCGAATGTCCAACCAATGCGTTGTATTCGTCTTTTTCCAAATACTTCATGGCAAAATACAACCCTTCGTAAATATCGTGGTTGTGTTTATTCCCGCCATTTGCTGTATGAAAATTGAATGCCTGCTGAGCCAACAGGGCTTTCTTAGTCGTATCCGATGTCAACGACACCGATTTCACGGCCATAGATTTGGCAATAGACAGCAACCGTAAATTGGTCGCCTCTTTACGCGCTTTATCTGCTTGTTCTTTTGCAGCTACTGCTATTTTTGTTTGCTCTTTAGATTCTATTTCACTTTTCTCTGCACGTGTTCGAGATTTATCGGCTTCATCTTTCGCAGCAAGTGCAAGCAATTTTTGCTCTTCCGCAACTTTCTGTGCTTTTACCGCTTCATCTTTCGCTAGCAACGCTAAAGCTTTTTGCTTCTCTGCATCATCTTTCGCCAATACCGCCTCATCTTTTGCAATACCAGCTAAACGAGCACTTTCTTTGGCCAATGTTTCACTTTTTGTTGCAGCCTTTTGAGCAAGAATAGCTAAATCGGTTTGTTTATCTGCCTCTACCTTTTGTGTAATCGCCCAGATACCAATACCGATAGACATAATCGCTGCAAACGCCAAAATTAAGGCTACCAAACGCGTACGTTTTAAGGTACGTTTCTGCATCATTTCACGTATACGTTGCTCGGTCTCAAATGCCTTCTTACTGGTATCGAGAAAGACTACGGCTCGTTCATAAGCAGGGTCGTAACGTTGTGCCCAATCTAGTGTTGGTTTATTTTTATCGTACCAGTTTACGGCTACTTGCAAATCTGGTGGTCTCCAAAGGCCTGTTTTGCCTAACTGATACATGGCAGAAGCTTCAGACAAACGCAGATACATCTGCACCGACTCACTTTCTTCTTCTACCCACATTTTCAGTTTCACCCAAATTCTCATCAAACTTTCGTGCGAAATATCCACTACAGTTGTTGAATTGAGTTCGATTCCAGAAGGAGGCATTAATAAAGAACGTCCTGGCTTGCGAAACGTTTCCACTACTTTCATTACTTCTTCTTCCGAAGTATTTGCGATGGCTGCAATCACTCCTAGTCTTGTAGGCCTTCTTACTCCGTGGGTGCTTTCGCCACCTTTTTCAGTAAGCGCCTTAAACATGACCTGACAAATCTCTTTTTGTTTTTCTGTCAAATCATCATAGGCTTCGTTGGCGTGTTGAGACAAAGCCTCCTCCATCCTACCTATCGCTTCGTAATGACGCAAATCAATAGACTCATCCCCTTCTCGGTGTTCTGTCCAATAGCCCCAAGTCCGCATCAATGCATGCTGCATGATAGGAAGCTGATCGGGATTATCGCCCAAGTCATTTAATAATTGTTGCAATAAACGAGGGGCTATTTTACCACCACCCACTGCTATTGGTCCTACAATAGCAAGTCGTTTCTGCTCCCTGGTCATTTGAGGAATCAGGTAGTGGCTGTCGTTTATAAATTTTGTAAGTTCAGGAAACTGAGCACAGTCTCCGATAAAGTCAGACCGCATGGTAATAGCGACGTATATCGGCACCTCTTTTTGCCTAGAAGCTTCCGACAATAAATTTACAAAAGCTAATGCTTCATTTATAGCAGAAGTACCTTCTTCACTTTTCTTAAATCGAAAAAGTTCTTCAAACTGATCGACAAGGATAAGTACGTTTTGATTGATACTTGATTTGGTCTGGCTTATTGCCTCCACTAATCCTAGCGAGCTACTTCGGAGAAGTGTAGATACAATTTTTTTTCTTACTTGTTTTTCTTCTGCATCGGCTACCACATAGTCTACATTACTTTTCAGTAATGCTTCGCCCAAATTTTCAATAGGAGAACTTCCTGGGCGTGTTACCACCACATTCCAATTGGAGCCTGTATTCGTATTGAATCCACCGTATAAAATTGGGATTACACCACAATATAAAAAAGAAGATTTACCACTACCCGAAGCACCAATAACCGCTACGAACTTATTGTCCGTAAGTTTCATCAAGACCTCATCACTTTGTCCTTCTCTACCAAAAAACAAATGGTTTTCTTCTACCTCAAAAGGGCGAAGTCCTGGAAATGGATTAGGTACAACAGCCTTACTTTCGGGGTGCGACTTTGATTCTTTTTCTTCTTTATTTACAGAAGTTACTTTTAAAGAAGTATCTGTAGTTAATCCTGTTTTAGTTGTAGTTTCGCTCATAATTCTTCAACTTAAAGTTTAGCGGTAAATGGTCTTAATGTTTCAGATAAAAACTCCCCTGTACTTTGCAGCACTTGAAAATCATGCTCTTTCAAGAACAGTTGATCGTTGAGTTTCACTCCTTTTTCTACCAATACCACTTTATTTCTCATTACTTTTTTTCTCCCAAAACCTGGAGATTTCAACACATCGTGTGCTTTGCTACTGACCCATTTTTCACTCACCTGATTCATATAGATCAATACCGCATCACATTTATTCAAGTTCAATTGATGAATTTGTCTTGATTCAAGAATAGTACCTGTAAACTCAGGTATAATAACGTCGTACCCACTCACCGATAAATGGTCTGCTATTTTTCTAGCTTCTACGCTATCCATTTTATCACATATTAAATAAATACAGGTTTTCCCAGTATCGCCTAACGAAGAGGCTAAATTTGAAACATTCGTTTTACGTGCATTTATTTCGTACAACTCATTTCTAATAATAGACTTCAACTCTTCGAGTGGTATTGAAAGGACGTCTGCACTGGATACTAACTGCGCATCGCGTTTGAAATTTTCAATAAATATTTTTTGTTGTTCATCGCTTACTTTATAATCTGGTGGAATCCATATAAATCTAGGAAATTCAAGAAAATCTTTGTTGATATTTTTCTCGTTTTTATTCGTACTAAATTTAGCCGCTACTTCATTTTGGATCTCGGGAAGCCCTTTTTGTTTGTCTTCTGTTTTATTATAAGTAGACCCACTAATAAAATGTATAGACAATTTACATTTTTCTAAATCGTCTACAATTTTACCTTCTATCCCTTGCGTAGTAGCAGGTATAGAATAGTTGGGCAAAACAGTGTAACCGTGTCGTTGAAGTTCTCTTTTTATCACATCGCGCTGAACCGCCAAATCTCTTGCGGCGTTGGCAAGATAGATGTATTCGTTGGCTGTACTAACCGACAACAAATGTTCGGACTTCTTATCTCTCGACGTTATAATTATATCGTATAAATCATGTGCTAGATCTACCAATCTCAACCAATATGTATTTTCGATATCCGATTCAAAAAAATCTGTTACCTCTATACTTTCCCCTGTTATATAATTTATATTGTATAGATTGTATCCAATCAATTCTTTTAAGCCTTCAGGGTGTTTATTGGTAGGAACATACGATTTTAGAACTTTAAATATTCTATTCTGTCCATCC
>JAYSUZ010000213.1:0-7700 GCA_043718845.1 Cytophagales bacterium | reverse complement strand
TCATGAATAAAAAAGAGACACCCAATGGGTGTCTCTTTTTTATTCTGTTGCTATAAATTTTAGTTTTGACAATATTCTTCAAAGGTAGCTTCTAAGTGTTGCGCTATCATCTCAGCGTTGCGGCCTTCTATATTATGCCTTTCTACAAAATGCACCAACTGGCCGTCTTTAAACAGTGCCATTGCGGGTGATGATGGAGGATAAGGAAGCGTAAATTCTCTTGCTTTTTGAGTAGCGTCTTTGTCTACTCCAGCAAATACTGTCACAATACTGGTAGGTTTTATTTTGCTTCGTTGTAAGGCAAGTTTCGCACCTGGTCGTGCTGCACCGGCCGCACATCCACAAACAGAATTAATAACTAATAAGGTAGTGCCACTACTTTTTAAAGCAATTTCTACTTCAGAGGCAGTTTTTAATTCTTGAAACCCTGCACTTACTAAATCTTCTCGCATTGGAGCTACTAGGTGTTCTGGATACATATAATTGTAGTTTTTAAAGTTTAAGTTAGGAGTATTATTTTCTTGAACAAAATTGAACAGGTTACATAAACCCTAGTTCGAGTTTCGCTACTTCAGTCATCATGTCTTGCGTCCATGGTGGGTCGAACGTGATCTCTACTGTTACATCATTTACACCCTCAATCTCCTTTATGTTTCTTTTTACATCATCCGGAATGGATTGCGCCGCTGGGCAGCTAGGGGAGGTTAAGGTCATCTGAACAAATACGTTGTTTACAGGAAATACACTAATTTCGTAAACCAATCCCAATTCGTATATATTTACGGGGATTTCAGGGTCATAGACTTTTTTAATAGCCTCTAAAGCCTTTTCCTTCAGTTCGTCTTCGGTGAGTATTATATCGGATAGCATACTTTTTAGTTTAACATTTTTAAGAACGTAAAAGTTCTATTTTAAATTTTTAACTCTTGTACACCAAGGCGTCCAATTTCATTTGTTTTACCATTGAAGCAAGTCCATTGGAGCGTGTCATAGAAAGGTGCTGACTCATTCCTATGGCCTCTATGAAATAGGCATCGGTTTGTAGTACTGCTTCGGGAGTATGTCCTGAAAATGTTTTTAACAATAAAGCGATTAACCCTTTTACAATAATAGCGTCACTGTCGGCATGATAAATTACCTTTCCATTTTCAATTTTTGATACCATCCATACTTTGGATTGGCATCCTCGGATTATATTTTTATCTGTTTTGAATTCTGCCGAAAGTTCGGGTACTTTTTTTCCGAGTTCTATAATATAGGCATACTTATCTTCCCACTCGTCTATAAGGGAGAAGTCGTCTATTATTTCGTCTTGTATTTCTGTTATTGTAGGGATCATTTATCGAAGCATTTTTACGGCTTTTTTCATTCCGTCTATAAATATATCTACTTCTTCTTTTGTATTGTAAAGCGCAAAAGAAGCCCGCGAGGTGCCTGGTATTCCGAATCGGTTCATTAGGGGTTGCGTACAGTGGTGTCCGGTGCGTATAGCAATACCTTTTTGGTCGAGCAGGATGCCTAAGTCTTGGTGGTGTATTCCTTCTATTACAAAAGATAAAATACTTACTTTCTCTTTCGCTGTGCCAATTAATTTTATACCCTCCAATTGGCTAATAGCAACGGTAGCATAGGCGAGTAGTTCGTTTTCGTGTGCACGTATAGTTGCTTTTCCTATTTTTTGAATGTAGTCTACAGCGTATTTCAACGCTACAGCATCGGCTATATTAGGCGTACCTGCTTCAAATTTATAAGGAAGTTCGTTTACCGTAAATCCTGAAAAGGTAACTTCTCCAATCATTTCTCCACCACCTTGATAGGGAGGCATAGCTTCAAGAAGTTCTTTTTTTCCGTATAAAATACCAATTCCTGTAGGGCCGTACATTTTATGTCCCGATGAAACAAAAAAATCGGTATCTAAGTCTTGTACATCAATGTCTAAGTGAGAAGACGATTGAGCGCCGTCTATAAGTACTTTTGCGCCATGTTGGTGCGCTAGTTCGATAAGTTTCTTAATAGGGTTTATAGTGCCTAGTGCGTTGGAAACATGCACCACTGCTACGATTTTAGTTTTGGAGGAAAGTAATTTTTCATATTCCTCTAAAATGATTTCACCTTGTTCGTTTATAGGAATAATTTTAACTACAGCTCCTTTTTCAGCCGCCAACATCTGCCAGGGCACAATGTTGGAATGGTGCTCCATGGAAGAAATTAGGATTTCATCTCCTGCTTTTATGTTTTGTCTGCCATAAGTAGCCGCTACTAAATTAATACTTTCCGTAGTACCTCGAGTGAAAATTACTTCTTCGCGGTATTTGGCATTTATAAATATTTTTAAACTATCGCGTGTAGCCTCAAAAGCTGCCGTAGCAAGCTCCGCTAAGGTGTGAATGCCTCTGTGAATGTTGGCATTTGATTCTTTATAATAAGTAGTCAATGCATCAATGACTACAAGCGGTTTTTGAGTAGTAGCGGCATTGTCAAAATAAATCAACGGTTTTCCATTTACCTCTTGGTGTAGAATAGGGAAATCTTTACGAATTTCAGCCGTGTTAAAGTCTGCCATTTTCTTAATAGTTACTTGATCAGTTATAGCCATGTTTAGTAGAATAAATGGTAGAACAAAATTAATCAAAAAAAAGTTGATTCGCTTGGTATTTTATTCTTATTTAATGTAAATACAGAGTCAATGGACAAAAAGTAGGCTAAAATCTGGCAACATACAGTGAAACTGAAAATCCCAAACCAGATGGCACATCTAAAGAAGCTTTCTAAAAACAATGAGAATACGCTTCGCTGGATAGAGGACGTAAAATCCGGCGATGCAGAGAATCATGAGGCGAGAGCAGCGGTATATTATTAAAAAAAATATTTTTGGGAGTAGTACCAACGTTACAGAACACCGTAAATGTAATAGATTTCAATGAGTTTAAACGAGAAGGATTTCCTCCTAATATTTTTTTAAACTACGGCTTCTTTGGCGAGATGTTTTGAAGGGAAAATACGCAGGATTTTGTATTCTGAATTTATATGAGGCTCAATGAATACCGCATTACGTGGGTACTGGTATTTTTCGATTTTCCTACTGAAACTAAAAAAGAGCGGAAGGCGCACTCGGGGTTTAGGAAGAAAATTATGAAGAGACTTAGACTGTCGGAAACTGTATTTTTTGCACTAAAACGGTACTTTTGACTATTGGATTTTTAATCCTGAAATTGATCGTAACTATTTGACTGATATAGGTATCTATACATTCAGTTATCTCCGATATATCAAAGATCGTTATTTTTAAAGCAAATCACAACGTAGTATTACCAAACTATTGAAAACGTTTTAGTTTCTATAAAGTCACTTCCTATTAATTGAAACTGATAGAGCCCAAGGGGCAAGTAGAGCGCTTGTATACTTATTTCGAGAGTGTCATTTTCTATCTCGCCACTGCCCACTATGTTGCCAAAAGTATCGATTATTTTATACCTAAATAGTTCTTTCGAAGGATTATTGTTGATGCGAATCATGATTATTCCTTGGTTAGGATTTGGGAATAAAGAGAAGTCTGAGAAGCTTCCTATACGCTTTGGGAGTGCTTTAGGGAGCAGTTTTTTCACTGCACCGTATTTTATTATATACGTTTCTACTTGGTATATTTCATTTGTTTTTTCATCTTGTATAAAAGCAACTATTATTAAGCTTGTATCATTGTCATCTTTTCTGGGAGTAAGTGGTACGAAAGGAGTGAAAAGTCGCTCGTATATTTTGGGTTCTCCAAGTGTCCAATTGTCTAGTGTTATATGCTGTCCTGCTGCATTGGGAAGGAATTTTCTAAATACATTTGAAAAGGGCATTTTATTGGCATAGACGCTATCTTCGAGCACCGCTACTTGAAGTACATATGGTCCGCTATTTTGAAGTGAGGAGGTTTTGGAGAGCGTTACATTGAGTGTTAATTTAGTATCTAAAATAGTCGCATGATCGATCGAGATATTAAAGGGCGCAATTTCTAACTGACGTATGGTTAAATTATTTTCTCCTGAATTTCCTAAAAATGGATTGTTATTATCAATATATATACCGTCTACAGTGGCTCTTGGAAGTATGCTGTATCCATATAACAAAGTACGGGCTTCAATTTCGCCACTATTCTCATTATTTATTTCGTCGTCATGGTTCATGAATCGGCTATGGTATTGGATTCGGATAAGCTGCTTGTTGTTTTTTAATGAAGGGTTAGAAAATTCCGTTTCAATATTTTTGTAATCGCAAAATTCTTCTACCAATACTTTTCGGTTTCGTTCTCCAATAAAAAAATTATCGAAAGCAAAACCTTCGTATTTGCCTGGAGCGTTGTCTGCATTGCTTACAAAGAGTATTCGAAATCGTATAGCTTTATTTTTTACGATACTTTTGAGAATATCTAAGTTGAATTTAGAAGGGAGCCAAGTAGTGCCTGTACTACCTGTCCAACCATGATTGAAGAGCCCATTTCTTTCTACTAAAGAAAGCATACTTACTACAATATTGGAGTTGTACCAATTTACACCTTCTTCTTTTAGGCCAAGTGTTTGCCAATTTTCATTTCCAAAACTAGTATCGGCATAAGCCCATTGAAGGCATGCGCCATCCAATTGATTTTCGGTAAGACACCACGTATCGATACTGAGCATAGGAGCAGAAAGTTGATGGAGGTTGAATGCTGGACTTTCTATCCATGAAAACTCTGATGGGTTATAGGAAGCGGAAGGTTTGCCATTTTCGGTAACCCATGCAGGGGAGTTGTCTTTTAGTATAGTTCCTTTAGGTGCCTGATAACTCCAACTAGAATTTCCTCCGATAGTATAAGTGCCACTTTGATAAAACCCCGTGGAGTCGTTGGTATTGAAGTTTTGTTTGTAGGGTAAACTGGATAAGTCAATAATAGGGAATATGGGTATTTCTTTTTTTATGGTATCGGTACATCCCCAGCCGGACTGGGCAATATGGGTGATAGAATATGGCTTTGGTTTGTAATACTCGTAAGTATTGAAGGTTATAGAATCTCGTTTATTTACGGTGCTTTTTTTGTCACCATAGAACCACGACCACGAATTTATTTTATCCTCTACACCTTTATTTGTACTTGTATTTTCTTTAGATAATACAGCAAGGCTACTTAGTTTGGCTACATTTTTTTCGTAATTATTTTCTATAATAAAGTCGGCTATAGGCTTAGCTCCAATATGAATAGTGTCAATTATATCATTATTGCAAGCAGCCAAATTTCGGATTGTTTTTAATCTGATTTGGTAGTTACCTGGGTTATTGTAATAATGTTTGTAATGGGTTGTGGTATCGTACTCTAAGGTAGAAAAGCCATCTCCGAAATTAATTTTTGTTTTATCTCCTTTTAAATTATTTGTCAATTTAAAATTCATGGTGTCACCATTGCAATATGGTCCTGCAGCTGGAATTGGAGTATAGGAGAGAGACGTAGGAGTGTTGAACCGTAGTTGTAAATGTCTTGTTTCGGGGCAAGCTCCAATAGTATAGGCGGGATAACTGTAAGCAACATCGATTACCGAATTATAACTACTTCCTGCGAGGTGTTGAAATATTTTTTCGGGTATAAGTTTACAAATGGAAGTAGTAGGATCTAAGCTAATTCCAAGGTTCGGAAGCGAAGTAAAACAATTAGAATTAGTACACTTACAACTTGATTTTTCTGGAGTGCAGATAGTAAAATTAAAATTACCACCTGCTGGAAAACCAGATAAGAATAAAGTATCTTTATTTGCTGCACATAAATAACCCGTGTCGTTATACGTTATATTGTCTATAGATGTTTTTGCGATTCCATTTATTTCTACTTGACGTCTTGGATAGATATAAAATTTGTCACGTATAGGAATAGGGTTTCCGAGTACCCAAACGGTAATGGGAATAGAATAATCGTTTAAAGGATGTTGGTTTGGGTTTAAGGGTAATCCGCGTACAAGGTTGGGAGTAGAGCCATAGAATACAATATCTGTATGGGTGGGATAGTTTAGAGCTACTTTTTCGATTGTATTTCCAGGCATTGAAACAGAAAAATGTACGATGCCTTTTTTTTCACAAATAGGAAGTGAAGGATTTACCTCTACTACAAAATAAGGAGGTGGAGCTAGAGGGTCGACTACTGAAAAAGGATTAGGTATACTGTATTCTTGGATACAATTGTAGCTGTTCGAAAGGTTATAATGAAGGTATATACTAGAAGAAGTCGATACCGCAGCAGGTAAAAATAGAAAATTATTTTGTCCTGTACCTTGAATTATCCCTGTACTAAAAGGAATAAACGATACGTTAGAAAGAAGACTTGTGCCGATGTTTTTTAGGTAAAGGCCAAGTGAAACAGCATCGTCGAGTTTGGTAAAATTGTATTTCAGGGTATTGTCATATTCCGCTTCCCAAGGAGTGGGGTTTACGATGATAGTAAGAGGAGGAGAGTCTACGAAAAATTTAATTCCTAATAAATCATACTTGATTCTACTACTAATAATAATCGAAATAGGGGTGCTAGAATTATTTTCGAATGCTTTTTCAAATAAATTATTTCCCGCTAGATTGTAATCGATGACATTGTTAATGTCATCGATTAGGTAATATTCGTGCTCTATAGCATAGGGTGTGACGTTGAATTTTATACGTTCACCAGAGCAAATAGTAGTTTTGTCAGCAGATAGCGATACTGCTATTTGTGCATGGGAAGGGTTTTTTTCCGCGCTGTACAAAATAAAAAATAGTGACAAAAAGATAATTTTACTATTGAAAAATTTCGCCATAAAACATTCTAAAAATTACTTTTTTAAACATCGAACACAAGACTGATAATAGCTTGGGTAATCTAATCTTCGTATTCCTGGTTTATCTTTTTTAAAACTCCTTGTATAATAAAGAATAGTTCTTCTAAGTGTAGAACTCCAGAGCGCATCTTCTGTACCTATATAAAAATATGCTCCATTTTCAACTTGAAATCCTCCTAACAAAAGATTGAATCCCGAAGTGCCTCCTGTTTTTAGTTGGGTTCCTTGATCTACTCCTCTATATTCATTTTTGTCACTATAAAAATCTACTTGTTCTTGGGTCATACCTAGTGCCAATTCTAACGTTTTAAAATCGTCGTCGCTTGGAAGTTTATAACCATTGGGGCAGGAAGTAGAGGCTTGCGCCCAATTGTAGAGTTTTCCGTAAGTGGTACAATTTGTAGGATTGTTATCGTAACAGTTAGCCCCTGCTACTTCGTAACGCAAATTTTCAGCCATCCATACTTGATTGCCTATTGTTACTGTTTTGTACACGTTTCCATCTCTAGCATCCGTAAATTGATTTGCGGGTGTAGGTATAGGGTCTTCTTTTTTCTTTTCCTTTTTTTCACAGGATACAATAGTAAATACTACCGTAGCCAAAAGCGCAACAACGCACATTAACTTTTTCATGGTATTCATTTGGTTAATAAAAATTAAATAAAAACTTAAAAACTTTTACAAAAGTAAAAATTGATAAACAAATGTAGAAAGGGGAATTTAGTTTTGCAAATTTTTGTGAATAAATATTGAAATTTATTATTTTCTATTTTCTATTGTCTTCTCCTAATAATATACTAAGGTAGCTCTCGTAGCGAGTTAGTGCAATTTCTCCCGTTTCTACTTTTTGAATTACGGCACATTTTGGTTCATTGTAATGGCGGC
>JAYSUZ010000212.1:0-3487 GCA_043718845.1 Cytophagales bacterium | reverse complement strand
AATGTAATATCAAAAGATACGATTAAAAGTATTTGCGGGTTTGAGTATATATTATCGTGTCCTGTTTGGTCTAAAACTTTAATTTAATTGGTATTACTTACTGGAACTAATATTTCAATGCAAAAGGAAGGGTCAATACTATTGTCCCACGTGGGATTGAATTATTTATTGGTTAACGATCCGGGGGAGTTTGAAAGACTTGAAAAGATATTTCTTTCAACTATGCATAAAGGGACGAATTTAAAGACCCGTATAAAAGAGATTGCCCACAATATCCGTTGTTATCGAAGCAACCGCCAAAGGCGTTTAAATCCTAAGCAGTTGTGTTTGATTATGAGATAGGTTCATAATCGATATTTGTCAAATTGGAAATGTAAACATTTGTACACATTTCCAAACATTTCCTAACATTTCCTAATATTTTTTTTTGGGGGGGGGTGGTACGAATTCCGACTTCATATACAATCGGAATTCGTAGTACTTGTACCCGTCCAATAATGAACCAATCCGACAAATTCCGACACTATAAAAAAGGGATAGGTTACACAATATTTCACACCCTAAAAGGAAAGTATTTTTTGAATTGTCGGGAAAATGTCGGGAAAGTAAAAAACTAAACAGCACTAAATCAATTATTTAATGCTGTTTCCTGTGCTCTGAAGGGGACTCGAACCCCTACACCTTGCGGAATACGCCCCTCAAACGTACATGTCTACCAATTTCACCACCAGAGCATTTATTTATGGAATGCAAATATATCAAATAGTCTTGAGATTTAGTACCGCGTAATGATTTTTAAATTTCTCCCCACTTCGCTTTGAAACTTACTTAGTACTAACTATTTTTTTTCAAGGTCACTTTAGCTCTTTCACATTGACCTCCTACAGGCGGATTGTATTTACTTACGCTCACCTCAATAGAGACGATAGAAGAATGTATTGTAGCAATTCTTTCAATAATATTAGCAGCTAACGTTTCTAGGAGCTTTGAAGGCGTTCTCATCTCTTCCCTCGCACACTGATACAATTTTTCATAATTTACCGTTTTACTAAGTTCTTCTATTCCTTTTTGAAACGTGTACTCAAATAGTATTTTTATATCTACCGAAAAGCGATTTCCTATTTTTTGCTCCTGCTCGTATACACCATGATAGGCGTAAAATTCAAGCCCTTCTAATATAATTTCAGCTTCCATTTTAACTTATAGAATCAAAAAAAGACCCCTCTTCGCTCTCTGTTTTTTTGGCTTCCTTCAATGCTTCTTTATTTTGGTGATGGGTTGTAGGTATTACACTCCTAATGGGTTCCTCTGGGCTTACGCCTAACACTTCTGTATTCGTAATTTCGAGATTTTTTATAGGATTGTGATTGTTAATATTTCGAATCACTTTCAACTTTTGTTCAAAATCTGATCGGCTGACTTTCTGCTCTTGTTTAAGTACTTTCTCAAGGGTATCTTTTACATAATTTTTTACTTCATCAAGAAGGTATTCTTTTTGAGTGTCTATGTAATTATACTCCTTTTCGATATTTTTAGCGTCAATCTGAAGATCTTCTAAAATATTTTTTACTTCTATTTCTGCGTCCTCAATCATTGCCCTTGCCTTATTTCTAGCTTCACTTAGCAAAGCCTCTGCGTTCATCTGAGCCTCCCTTACATGGAGTGCCGCCGCTTTATTGGATTGCTCTATAATAGTAGAACTCGTATCCTCTGCAGATTTAAGTGTTCTGAAAAGCGTAGTTTCCACTTCACGCATACGCAATACTTCCTTCTCTAAGTGCTCTACTTTTTTCTGAACCTCTCGGCTCTCGTCTTGCACCTTTTCCCATTCTTGAGAAAGAGATTGTAAAAATGCATCTACCTCTTCTTTTTCGTAACCACGAAAAGCTTTCTCAAATTCTTTTTTCCTTATTTCAATCGGTGATATTTTCATTTTATTTTCCGATAATTATTTTACTTAGTATTAAAATTTATATCCCAAACAGAAATAGCTCTATCGTCGCTAGCAGATAACAGCCTATCTTGGAAAGATGTCCAATAAAGTTTATTCACAGACGTACCATGACCTGCATAACGAGCCTTGTCTATTACTTTCAATAAACGAAACTCTTTTGTATTCCATATTTTGATAGATTTATCCATACTACAGGTAGCAAAATAAATACCATCGGGACTGAAAACAATATCATTTATGGCGTATAAATGCGCTACTATTGTTTGGTTTAATTCAAATTTACGCCCAACATCCCATATATTCAAACGAGCATCCCTGCTGCCACTCAAAAGATACGCTCCATCTGGAGAAAATTTCAACGTGAAAACGGAATTTTTATGGGCTTCAAATGCGTACAGCAAACCAAAATTCTTAGCATCCAAAATACGTATAAAATTATCACTAAAGCCGAGTGCTATAAACCTGCCGTCTGGAGATAATGCTATCGATCGAATACTATGTGTGGATAGTTTTACTTTGGCTAGTGACGAAAGGTCCTCTAAAGACAATACGATAAGGGTACCATCTCCCGTAGCAACGAGGATTTTATCGGATAGTAAGGCTATATCAAAAATATAAGAATCTGTAACCGCTGTGGAGTAAAGTTCTTTTTTACTTTCAACATCGATTAAGTGAACTCCTTTGAAATTATGCCCTATAAGCAATTGATGGCGGTTCGGTATGTATTTTAATGCGTAAACAGAATTTTCAACCTTGGCTATAAGCGTACCGTCTTCCGGATTATTTAAATCCCAAAGCACCACCATGCCGTCTCCCGCTGCAGAAAAAAAATATTCTTGCGTAGCGCCTATTTCCAAATTGTATATACAATCTCGATGGCCTGTAAGTGTGGCTTTTTTTTCGACTACTATCGGGGGCATTGCAATCATATTTATCACAAAATTAAGCATTTATACGCAAAAATGCCATTAAGTTATGCACAGCCTCATTTATATACAAGTCATTAAATTTCAAATATTTATAATAGTTGGCACAAGGATTGAGCTTATAAATTACAGGTCAAGTTTTATAAACAATAAAACAGAATTTATATATTGCACAAAATAATTTGCAAAATGAAAAAAATAATACTCCTCCTTGTTTTATTAATACCCATAACGCTATTTGCCCAGACAGGGTATAAAGTAGGCGACAAAGTAGACGATTTTACGCTTCAAAATGCGAAGGATAATGCTACCGTTTCATTAAATAGCCTGCTTTCAAAAAAAATTGTAATCGTTATATTTACAAGCCATACATGCGCCTTTACCAAAATTTACGAAGAGCGAATGAAAGAATTTATACAGAACTATACTTCTAAAGGAGTAAGCACTCTATTAATAAATCCAAATAACCCTCAAGCAAACCCAGAGGAAAGCTTATCTGAAATGGCGATTGTAGCAAATGAAAGGGGCTACCAGTCGCCCTACCTCAGCGATTTCACCCAGCAGGTGTGTACTAAATTTGGAGCATTAAGAACCCCAGAAGTTTTTG
>JAYSUZ010000211.1:0-3490 GCA_043718845.1 Cytophagales bacterium | reverse complement strand
ATATTCCTTTTATATGTGCCTCTTTTTTGGCCAATGAAATTGCCTCTATCAACTCTATTAAACCTATCGTAGAAGCATTCGGCATAAAACTCCCCCCCGAAAAAAGCTCCTCACTTTCACGCTCTACTATTTCTTTATCCAACTTGAGTTTCAAAACGGAAACTGCTTTTAGCTTATCTTCTTTGCTTGATATCGCTACTGAAATAAAAATCACCAAGGCGATAATCGCTAAAATTGTAAAAACAAAGAACCCTGTTGCTACTGCAAAAACATTTTTTATAAAATTCCACATACTATAAGTTACATTTGTGTAAGTCTTTCAAAGATATACTAATTTAATCTAAAAATGAATATTGCATATATCCTTTTAGGCACAAATATTGGTGACAAAGGCACTAATCTAAGTATTGCAACCACCACAATGAGCGCCGAAGTTGGTCGTATTAGAATTCGTTCTAGTATTTACGAGACCGCTCCATGGGGCATCACGACACAGCCGTCTTTTCTAAACCAAGTTATAGCCGTAGAAACACTACTTACTGCTGAAAAACTATTAGAAATTTTATTATCCATTGAAACCAAAATGGGAAGAGTAAGAGCATTAAAATGGGGCGAACGCCTTATTGATCTTGACATCCTTTATTTTAATAACGATATAGTAGTAAAAGAGAATCTAAAAATACCTCATCCTGAATTACATAATAGAAAATTCACCCTTATTCCACTTGTGGAAATCGCTCCTTATTTTAAACATCCTATTTTTAATGTTAGTAATCAACTACTCTTAAATCGATGTTTAGATACTGGAATTGTTACAAAAAAAGGGTGAAAACGTTTCCGCCTCACCCTTCTCATTCATTTCATTAAGTCCGTTTTAAGCTTTCACACTCGCACGAATAATATTCAATGCAGCACCTTCCTTGAACCACTCTATCTGTTGTAGGTTGTAAGTATGGTTTACTTTTAGTTCGTCTTTAGAACCGTCTTTGTGATTGAGCACTAAAGTAAGCGGAACATTAGGCGCAAACGTCGTTAAACCAAGAATATCGATGGTATCGTCTTCAAGAATTTTATCATAATCGGATTTGTCTGCAAACGTAAGGCCAAGCATCCCTTGTTTTTTAAGATTCGTTTCGTGTATTCTGGCAAAAGATTTCACCAATACTGCTCGAACGCCTAGATGACGAGGCTCCATGGCGGCATGTTCTCTAGAAGAACCTTCTCCATAGTTTTCGTCGCCCACTACTATAGTGCCAATTTTAGCTGCTTTATAAGCCCGTTGCACTTTTGGAACAGGACCATATGTACCATCCAATTGATTTTTTACGTTGTCTGTTTTATTATTGAAGAAGTTTGTAGCGCCTATCAACATGTTGTTGGAGATATTATCCAGGTGGCCTCTGAATTTCAACCATGGGCCTGCCATAGAAATATGATCGGTAGTACATTTACCTTTCGCTTTGATAAGCAATTTCAGTCCCTTTAAATCTGTTTTTTCCCATGCTGCAAAAGGATCAAGCAATTGAAGTCTATCGGAAGTAGGTGCTACCGCAACCACCACGTTACTACCGTCAGCAGCTGGAGCTTGGAAGCCTGGATCTTCTGCATCAAACCCTTTTTTAGGAAGTTCGTCGCCGGTTGGAGCATCAAATTTTACTTTTTCGCCTTTTTCGTTGGTAAGGAAATCTGTAAGCGGATTGAAGGTCAAGTCACCTGCAATGGCAAGTGCGGTAACGAGTTCGGGAGAACCAACGAAAGCCATTGTATTTGGATTTCCATCTGCTCTTTTAGCAAAATTTCTATTGAACGAGTGAACGATTGTGTTGCGTTCTTCTTTTTCAGCACCCACTCTCGCCCACATACCGATACATGGACCACAAGCGTTGGCAAATACTTTAGCGCCTATTTTTTCAAATATTTTCAAGAAACCGTCTCTTTCAATGGTGTAACGCACCACTTCAGAACCTGGCGTAATGGTATACTCCGCTTTAGGTTTTAGATTTTTATCAATCGCTTGTTGGGCAAGCGATACCGCTCTAGAAATATCTTCGTAGGAAGAGTTGGTGCAAGAGCCAATCAAGCCAACATCAATTTTTGTAGGCCAACCGTTTTTAATAGCCGCCTCTTTCATTTTAGAAATTGGAGTAGCCAAGTCTGGCGTGAATGGGCCGTTCAAATGTGGCTCTAATTCGGTAAGGTTTATTTCGATTACTTGGTCGAAGTATTGCTCAGGGTTTGCATACACTTCAGCATCTGCTGTTAAATGTTCTTTAACCGTATTGGCAGCATCCGCTATTTCCGCACGGCCTGTAGCTCTGAGGTAACGTTCCATCGAAGCATCGTATCCAAAAGTAGACGTGGTAGCACCGATTTCTGCACCCATATTACAGATTGTTCCTTTTCCTGTACAAGACATAGAAGTTGCGCCTTCACCAAAGTATTCCACAATAGCGCCCGTTCCACCATTTACAGTAAGGATACCGGCTACTTTTAAGATTACATCTTTTGGAGCGGTCCAACCGCTCAATTTACCTATTAGTTTTATACCTATTAGTTTAGGGAATTTTAATTCCCATGGAAGGCCTGCCATTACATCACAAGCGTCTGCACCGCCTACGCCAATAGCAATCATACCAAGACCTCCAGCATTTACCGTGTGAGAGTCTGTTCCTATCATCAATCCTCCAGGGAAAGCATAATTTTCAAGTACTACTTGGTGGATAATACCTGCGCCTGGTTTCCAAAAACCGATGCCATATTTATTGGAAACCGAAGAAAGGAAATCGTATACTTCTTTATTTTCAATATTGGCTTTAGAAAGATCGACTCCAGATTCAACTTTTGCAGTAATTAAGTGGTCGCAATGTACGGTAGAAGGAACGGCTACTTTTGGGCGTCCGGCTTGCATAAATTGCAATAAAGCCATTTGAGCAGTAGCGTCTTGCATGGCTACACGGTCAGGGTTAAAATCCACATACGATTCTCCTCTTTTGTAGGCATTCTTAGCGATACCTTCAGTAAGGTGCGCGTAAAGAATTTTCTCTGTCAGTGTAAGAGGTCTGCCTACTGCTTTTCTTGCGGCGGCTACTTTCTCCGGAAGTGCTGCGTATACAGCCTTCACCATGTCTACATCATATGCCATAATTGTAATTTAATAGTGTTCTTTTTTTGTTTTAAAGTTAAGGATTGTAATAATACAAAAACTTAGGTGCAAAGTAACTAAAAAATGGGTTAATAAGTAAAAAGAGGGCAAAATTCAACGCTTTTTTTACTAATGTGCAATAAAATGATTGTTATACCCCGTAAGTTGACAGTTGTCAAAATCTATTCTAACAACTGTCAACTCCGAATGAATAGCTTATTTTTGAAGCAGAATTTCTTTAATATTAATTCTCACATTGTTACTGATAGCGTCTGTAGCGAGATCATTAGAATCGTTCCCAAAAGGATCTTCAATTTCTTCGGCTATAATTTTTATACCTTCCAGGGC
>JAYSUZ010000022.1:0-4760 GCA_043718845.1 Cytophagales bacterium | reverse complement strand
ACGGCATATTATTTTGAGGGACCTCAAAATGCAATCACCTTTACAGCTCCTTCTGCCTCTTTGAATACTGTAACCGTGACCGTAATCATTGGTGTAGTGGCCGATTTTAACCCCTCTCAAGAATGTGTAACTCGAGAGTATGCTATTTCTATTCCTGCAGGAACGTACACGAATGCAACCTTACGAATGCATTATGAAGATAATGAGTTAAACGCTTTTGACGAACCTAATCTTTCCGATTATAAACACAATTCAGGAACAGTGTGGGATAGTATTGGATTTACTACTCGAAGTACCGCTTCTAATTATATAGAACGAATAGGTATTAGTGCGCTTGAAGGACGATGGGCGCTTTCAGGTCTAAGGAATGTAGTACGGTGGAATGGCTCTATAAGTAGTGCTTGGGAAACACCTGGAAATTGGACAACGATATCGGGATCTAACATGAGTAATAGAGTACCTTCTTCTACAGACGATGCGCAGATAGGGAAAGGCGCATTTACAAACAATCCCATCATAAATTCGAGTCAGGTTGTAAATATTCTACGCTTTGGAAGTGTGCAGTCCAGTATACTTACTATAAATAGCGGCTCGTTAAATGCGCTGGGAGGCACAAAAGGAGAATGGAATACTGCCGCTTCGCATATTTTAGATGTAGCGGCTAGCACCTTGACTATTGGTACAAATATGGATTTAAGTGATGGGATAGCGGGGCATGATATTATGCTTAAAATTGGTACGGGTACTGCTACGATTACGAATAATTTGAATCAAAAAGCAAGTGGAGGAGTGCTGTTCACAGGAAATGGAAATCTCATTATTTCAGGAAATTACAATTATACATCGGGTATTTTTTCTGCGGGAACGGGTACTGTTACCTACTCTGGTGGAGCGTCTCAATTGGTAGCTCCTGTTACGTACAATAATTTATCTTTTGCAAAATCAACGGAGAGTGCTACTATAAATTCACCTGTTGTAGTAAGTGGAAATCTTACTACAAGTATAGGAGGAGAGCTCGTATTGGTAGATACCCTTTCTGTAGCAGGGAACATTTCGATCGGAGCCAGTACGAATCTTATTGAAATGGGTACACGAATTAATATAGGTGGAAATTGGACAAACAGTGGATTATTTACGGTGAACGATGGTACACTGAATTTTAATGGAACAGGAAATCAAACCGTCAATGCTACTACTTTTAATACCATTATGATCAACAAAACAAGTGGCACCACCGTAACCTTGACAGGCGATTTGGTAATTAACAGTGACTTGCTTATTTCTGCTGGAAACTTGGATTTAACAACCTATTTGGCAGACAGAAGTAACCCTGGTGGAATCCTTACGCTTGGACCATCTTGTTTGCTAAAAGCAGCTGGAGCACTTAATTTTCCGAACAATTTCATTTCTACAGTGCTCGACGATGCTAGTACAGTAGAGTACTATGGAGTAATAGCGCAAAATATATTAGATATCGACTATGGCAATCTAACCGTAAGCAATGGAACGACTACTCCTAAAACATTGCTTGGGAGTGTAACAGTAAATGGGAACCTTTTGATTAACGCAGGAGCAACGTTCAATCCTGACACCTGCACCACCACATTGTATGGCAATTTCACAAACAATGGAACGTATACCCCTGCCACAAGTACCTTAACTTTAAATGGTATATCTAAAAATTTTGCAGGCACTACTACCGTAAATAATCTTGACGTGCTTACCGGTTCGTACACTATTACCAGTGGTAATATTGCTATCGCAGGCGATTTATTTATTGAGACAGGAGGTTATTTTAATCTATCCATAAGCAATTCTAGTCTTGATGGAGACTTGACCAACAAAGGGTCTATGATTAGCAACGGCATTGTCACCTTCACTGGTACGAGGGTGCAAACGTTCCAATTGCTAAATGCGGTTACCTCCTCCTCTACTGGTGTCGTAAATTTTAATGGTACTTTTGCTCCCATAACAAACTCTACAAGTTCTCCAAGTTTTGCAACGGTGAATATCAATAACACAGGAGGCAATTTCACCCCTAGTACTCCATGGACGGTCTTTGTAGCGTGTAATATAGCGGCTGGTTCTAGTTTTAATGGAGGAGCATTGACGCATACTTTCTATGGAAACTTTATTAATAATGGTGTAGTAACGAGTAGCGGAAAAATGAAATTTAGTCCTGGAGCACCTTATTCTGCGAGTAGTACAGTAAAATTAGATGCCGTTGGAGGATCCTTCACTAGCAATGGAGAAGTAGAATTTGGAGGTACAGCACCTATTACGATTCAAAACAATGCTCCTTTTTTTACGACCGTAATAATAAGCAACACAAATGCCGCAGGAGTTAATCCACCAAATGCGTGGACTATTACGCAAAATTTGAACATTGATATTGCAGCGATATTCAACGGAGGTACGGCATTCAACCACCTAATATCGGGTAGTTTGACCAATAACGGTACTTTAAATGGTGGAACATCTACCATTGCATTCGACGGCAGTCCTCAGTTTATAAATGGTATAGGCACTACTAATTTTCACCATATCACCATTGCCACTAGTGCTACTATAAGTTTAAATAAATCCATTGCTATAGCCGGAAATCTCATTGACAACAGCACCTTCAATACAGTGGGAAGAACGGTTACGTTCAACGGCACTACCGCTTCAACAATAAGTGGCACCGCTCCATTTGTAACATTCGACTATATGGAACAAAACAAAATAGGCGCTACGACAACGCTTTCGCTCCCCGTTTTTGTAGAGGGAGGATTGTTGCTTACGAATGGAATAATACGAACTTCTACGGCTTCAATACTGACGCTAACCGACGACGC
Organism: Cytophagales bacterium; assembly: GCA_043718845.1. Classification (GTDB taxonomy): domain Bacteria; phylum Bacteroidota; class Bacteroidia; order Cytophagales; family Cytophagaceae; genus JANYCO01. The sequence continues at coordinate 1,923 of JAYSUZ010000022.1, read as the reverse complement.
TACAACTACCACAGGCTCTGCCACAAGTTACGTAGATGGTCCGATGAGAAAAATAGGAGACGATGCATTTGTATTTCCTACAGGAGACGGTATAATCTGGGCAAGAATCGGAATCTCCGCTCCTGCTACCACAACCGCAGCCTTTGATGCAGAATACTTTGCCGTACCCTATTCTAATACATCAAGTGTAACCGCTCCAATAAACACCGTGAGCACTGTAGAGCACTGGATTTTAAATAGAACAGTAGGTACAGACAATGCCGATGTAACACTTTTCTGGGAAAATGGTACCAGAAGTGGCATTACTAATTTGGCAGATGTTTTGGTCGCACATTTCCCTACTTCGAGCTGGATAAATGAAACTCAAGCCGGTGGTACTACGGGCACAACCGTGGCTGGAACGGTAACAAGTCAACTCATAAGTTCTTTTAGTCCTTTCACATTCGGATTTCCAATTCCACTACCGGTGACGTTTTTATCTTTTGAAGCATCGCCTACTCCTACTACCGTAGAGCTGAATTGGAGCACTGCTACTGAAATCAACAACGATTATTTTACCGTGGAAAGAAGTAAAACGGGGCTTTATTTTGAAGAAATCGTAACCGTAAAAGGAAATGGTACGGGCGTTTCTCTAACGAATTATCACGCCACGGATAATAGTCCTTACGATGGAGGTTCTTATTACCGCCTAAAACAAACCGATATTGATGGCCAATTCTCGTATACCGAAATCGTTTCGGTAAACCGAAATCCGAATACACAAGTTAGTGTTTACCCCACTATTCTTGGAGCAGGAGACGACCTTACAATAGTACTCCCTGAAGCCTCCGAAATTTCACTCCATTTATTCGATAGCCAAGGAAGGTGTGTAATGCAAAAAACGGTTTCAGAGCAAATGCCTATCGTACTTACTTCGCTTGGAAACGACCTTCAAAATGGCATCTATTTACTTGTAGGAAAAGGATTTAAGGACACTTTTAGAACAGAAATAATGATCCGCAAATAAAAACAAAAAAAGGAACACGCTCTTTCGATCGTGTTCCTTTTAACTAACCTCTATTTTTTATCCTTTCTATAAAAAATTAATACCCTAGTATTTTCAACATACTTTCTTTTGTCTGCTCTTCTGCAAACAATCGAGTTGTAATATTGCCCTGCTCATCCTTGTCTATAAGTACATGCTTAGGCGCAGGAATAAGGCAATGCTGAATACCACCATAACCACCAAGCGATTCTTGATAAGCGCCAGTGTGGAAAAATCCAATATACAATTTCTCGTCCTTTGGCGGATCGGGTAGAAACACCATGTTGACGTGGGCTTCCGAATTGTAATAATCCTGACTATCGCACGTAATACCGCCTACTTTAGCTTTTTGGTAACTTTTATCCCATTGATTAAGGGCAAGTAAAATATACTTCTGATTCAATCCCCATACATCTGGAAGTGTTGTAATAAAAGAACTGTCTATCATAAACCATTCTTCTTTATCGTTCTGCAATTTGGTACCAAGAATAGAATAAAGGGCTGCACCACTCTCTCCTACTGTAAAGCTTCCAAACTCCGAGAAAATAGTAGGTGTAGGAACACCATGTTCTTCGCAGATTTTCTTTATGTTTTTCACTATCTGATCCGCCATGTAAGCGTAATCATAATCGAAATGGACAGACGTTTTAATAGGCCAGCCTCCGCCAATATCTATACAATCCAGCGTAGGACAAACTTTTTTCATTTCACAATATTTGTGAATAAATCGCCTCAACTCTCCCCAATAATACGTAGTGTCTTTGATACCAGAGTTTACAAAAACATGGAGCATCTTCAACTCAAATTTCGGATTGTTTTCAATTTTTGTTTTGTAAAGATCCATCACGTTGTTGTAGCAAACACCCAAACGAGAAGTATAAAACTCAAACTTTGGATCT
>JAYSUZ010000210.1:0-3496 GCA_043718845.1 Cytophagales bacterium | reverse complement strand
GATGGGGTATGTGACAAAGTTAACACGAAAAGTTGATTTTAAAAAATACTTCAACACGCTAATAATCAATAGCGTGAAATTTAGGCTGAATTACTGATAAAATATACAATCAATAAATTAATTGTATAAATTTCTTAAATTGCGATGTTAATCAGACTTCATAATGCTTTTATATTACTTGGCGCTGCCTTTCATCTATTTAATTTCAATTTTACCGTTTAGGCTATTATACGCATTTTCAGATTTTCTATTTCTAATCGTATTCCATTTAATTGGGTACAGAAGAAAAGTAGTAGAAGCGAATCTAAAAAATTCATTCCCAGAAAAGTCGCACGAAGAAATCCTTGACATCAGCAAAAAATACTACCATTACCTTTGCGACCTGATTGTAGAAACGCTCAAGAAATTTACAATAAGCAAAGAAGAGGTACTTGAACGTTGTAAATTTCACAATACAGAATTATTCAATAAATTATATACTGAAAATAAAAGTGTAATTGTTTTGATGGGTCATTACGGAAACTGGGAGCTTGCAGGCTCTTCTTTTAGCCTTTCCAACGACCACCAACTTTATGTAGTTTACAAAACACTTGCTAATAAATATTTTGAAGATATGATGTGTAAAAGCCGAACTAAATTTGGCCCAAAGCTCATCAAAATGGAGAATACACTAAAAGATATTATCAAAAATAAAAATAACTGTGCCAACTACGCATTCATAGCCGACCAGACGCCCTCTAACCAAAATGCTTATTGGACAACCTTCCTAAATCAAGACACGGCGATGTTTACGGGAGCAGAGAAATTGGCTAAAAAATTAAACTTTCCTGTGGTATTTATTAATATCAAAAGGGTAAAAAGAGGCTATTATGAAATATTCGCGGAGATGCTTTGTGAAGATCCGAAGAGCAGCGACGAGAACGAAATTATAGAAAAATTTGTTAGAAAATTAGAATTAGAAATTATAAAAATGCCAGAAACCTGGCTTTGGTCACACCGACGTTGGAAACAAAAAAGACCGGTGCTCCCCAACTAAAAAAACAAAGAATGCGCACAGACAGAGAACTTATTCTTGCCACCAAATTATTTGCAAAAGAAGACCGACCAAAAAGTTGGCTATTAACGCTTTCTACCTTGTTGTTTTTAATAACAGCACTTGCAGGCACTTATTGGAATATACATATTATCGGTAGAATTGGCTGTAGTATACTATCCAGTTTATTACTAGTTCGAATGTTTGTAATTTACCACGACCACCAACATTCCGCAATATTGCACCAATCAAAAATAGCAAGCTTTATCATGAAATGTTTTGGCATATATATACTTGCGCCGTCTAGTATATGGAAGCGTTCACACGATTTTCACCACAAACACAACTCTAAGCTTCACGTATCCGATATCGGCTCATTTTCTACCATTACCAAACAAGAGTTTCTAGAACTGCCGAAATCGAAAAAGAATATCTATTTAGCAATGCGACATCCTGTAAATATCCTTTTTGGATATTTAACAATTTTCATGTATTCGTTTTGTTTAAATTCCATTATCAACAGCACAAGAAAACACCTCGATTGCGGCGTAGCATTGCTTGTACACTTTTTATTCGGTGGCGTACTGGTGTATTTCGGGGGTTGGATAGCACTTTTCCTTACGCTTATAATTCCACATTTTATAGCATTCGGACTAGGCTCTTACCTTTTTTATGTGCAACATAATTTCCCAGGAGTCGAATTTAAGCTATTGTCTAAATGGGACTATGCTCATGCAGCTACCTATTCTACTAGTTACTTTAAAATGAACCCTGTTATGAAATGGTTTACAGGAAATATAGGCTACCACCATATCCATCATCTAAATTCCAGAATACCGTTCTACCGATTAGAAGAGACACTTAAAAGTATGCCCGAGTTAAACAATGTGAAAATTATCACTTTCAATCCTAAAAATATATACGAATGCCTTCGATTAAAACTTTGGGATACCGACAAAAATAGAATGATTGGCCTATCAGAACTGAAGCGCTCCTAAATACAATTTTCAAAAAAAATATATTAAAAAAACTGTAATTAAAGAGATTAATCTCAATAATTACAGTTTTTTTTACAAGAATAAATAGGATTACTACTGTATCCCGTAAGGAAAAAGTAGCAACCCTGTAAAATTAACTTCTAAATTTCTTTCCTGGGAAGTACGCTAATTCGCCCAATTGCTCTTCGATACGAAGAAGTTGATTGTATTTAGCCATTCTATCAGAACGAGAACATGAACCCGTTTTAATCTGTCCGCAGTTTAAAGCAACTGCTAAATCTGCGATCGTATTATCTTCTGTTTCACCACTTCTATGACTCATTACGGTAGTATATCGAGCTCTCTGAGCCATCGTTACCGCATTGATTGTTTCCGTCAATGTTCCGATTTGATTTACTTTCACAAGAATAGAATTTGCAATTCCTTCTTCGATACCTTTAGAAAGACGTGTAACATTAGTAACAAAAAGATCGTCGCCTACTAACTGCACTTTGTCGCCTACCAATTTAGTCAACTCAGCCCAACCAGCCCAGTCGTCTTCTGCCATACCGTCTTCGATAGAAACGATTGGATAACGTTTTGCAAGATCAGCCCAGAAAGCAGCCATTTGAGAAGATGTCAATTTGTCTCCTGTAGATTTTTTGAAATGGTATAATTTAGTTTCAGCATCGTAAAATTCAGAAGCCGCAGCATCAAATGCAATCATTACATCTTCGCCAGGTCTAAAACCAGCTGCTTCGATGGCTCTAATTACAGTTTTAAGAGCCTCTTCATTTGATGCAATATTTGGAGCAAAACCACCTTCGTCTCCTACGTTAGTAGACATTTTTTGTGATTTTAATACTTTTGCAAGATTGTGGAAAATCTCAGAACCCATTTTCATAGCATGTGTGAACGATGTCGCACCTACTGGCATAATCATAAATTCTTGAAAATCGATAGAGTTATCCGCATGAGAACCACCATTGATAATATTCATCATAGGTACGGGAAGCGTATTTGCATTTACACCACCTACATATCTATATAAAGGCATACCTAAGTCTTCTGCAGCAGCTTTTGACACAGCAAGCGAAACCCCAAGAATAGCGTTAGCACCTAATTTTCCTTTATTAGAAGTTCCATCAAGATCAATCATTATTTTATCAATAAGATTTTGATCAAAAACAGAAGAACCAATCAATTCAGCGGCCAAAATGTCATTTACATTAGCTACCGCTTTCAAAACGCCTTTGCCCATATAGGCATTTTTATCGCCATCTCTCAACTCTACTGCTTCGTGAGAACCAGTAGAAGCTCCAGAAGGAACAGCAGCTCTACCCATACTTCCATTGTCGGTAAATACATCTACTTCAATTGTAGGATTTCCTCTCGAGTCAAATATCTGACGCGCTACGATTTGTTCTATTAAACTCATTTGCTTACTTATTTAAATTTGTACTATTTTTTACTATTAAAGACTATT
>JAYSUZ010000209.1:0-1568 GCA_043718845.1 Cytophagales bacterium | reverse complement strand
AAAAACCGACTTTCTAAACAGCTTCTATGATAAAACTGCTTTAAAGTCAGCAAATAATGTATTCAGTAATTCATAATGCCCATCATCAGCAATTATTAAAGTATTGAATACGTATAGGCTACTGTCCAATTGAAAATCTAAAATAAACGTTCTATAGCTCATTGGTGGCAAAATTATGCCATACCTGTATTTGACTTTATTAATCAGTTCTTTGGTGCCGTCATATCCAAGTAGGCCTCCTTTTCTTTTTAAAATTGATTTTGGAAGTATTAACCCGGTTAAGAAAGCTTCAACTAGATACTTTGTTCTTGTATTATGATTAAGTTTGAATTCAAATTTAAAATTTCTCTTTATTGTATTCGACAATACAATTGACTTTGTCTCTAGAATATATCTGCTGTCTCTGCGATGCTTATAATGCTGAAATTCTGAGTCGTGTATCAAGGTTACTCCTTCCTCAATTAAGGCATCTGCGAGGCTATTATTTACTCTAATGGATTTTATTAGATTTCCTACAGATTTAAATGCCAATAAGAAAACATCTTTGGTATACCCATCTATTTTTGTATCCAAATACATTTCAAATAATTTTATTGGCTCCATAAAATAGTGTAAATGCTTCCATCTCTTATACGATTCAGGGAAATATCTAATAAATAGATTTTCGAATGCAGCTATACCCACAATTCTTTTCTCTATTTTTTCATAATCAAATACTTCATTTTCTATATATCCTTGATTTGTTAATCCTTCTAGCACGCTAGTTAGTCCGTTAGTTGGCAAGGTGGAGTATATTCCCATGAAGCCTTGACAACCGTTACTAACCGTCCTGTCTAATATATTTTGTTCAATCGATGGACCGATTGCAGTGCCAGAATGAATATAATGCTTGCAACTTGCTAGCCAATAGAAATCGATATCGCCATTTTTCGTTTTTCGTTTCTCTCTTACTTTGAAATCGATACCTCCATCTGCACCTCTAGCTGGACTACTTACTATTTCGTAGCCTAGCAATTCAATAAAGTCTCTGGAAAACAACTCGAAAGCATCTTGATGCCCTCCTGCTTTATTTGCTTGTGGAATCTCAGTGAAATCTATTAACATACATCATGTGCCACATAAAGGGAAATGTACTAAGTGGTCATCAGGCAAGTTAATAAATACAACTCATCATATTCATCTAAGGCCCCTAGCGGCGCGAGTTTAGCGAAGCGTAACTCGTGCTCAGTAATTCATCAACTACTTGTATGATAATATCATATGAAAAACTTCACCTCCTTCGCCGATTCGGGCGAATACAAAATTTTGTTACAGCAAGCCCTGGAAATCAAAGCCAACCCCTACGGCTACCAGCACATCGGACGCAACAAAGCCACCACTCGGCTACCTCTTCAACCTTGAAGCCCCCGGTGCCGGAGCACCGAGGGCTTCGAGAAGAAGGTGGAACCGCACCTATCTTCTCGGTCAGATGAGCGGGAAACGGGCGGCAAAAGCCACAGATGCAGCTTTTCAGTTGCTCTCCGTTTTTTACCTTTGAAACTTGCCGACCAATTACTTGGTAGTAGTAA
>JAYSUZ010000208.1:0-1568 GCA_043718845.1 Cytophagales bacterium | reverse complement strand
TTGTTCACGATTTAGTTGCGCATTGTTGAATAACATTTATGTTGTTCTGCTGCTATGTAACAAAATAGTTATAAATTTCAGGCTATCGTATTTGATAGTAGAGTTAGAAAAAAACCTTGCTGGAGTAATTTAGGGATTGAGCACTACAACTATACGGCTTCGTAGCGAGCAGCTCAGCGTCCACTGCCAGCTCTATTGTAGTTTTTAGTCTCTTGGTGCGGGAGACGCTGAGCGGACGTAATCACACTGCTGTCTAGAAGGGTACGCTGAGTTGCTAATAGTTCGATTTGGGAGTTTGAGGTGCGTGAGACGCTGCGCGGACTAAACGTAATTTATAATCCAAAATACAATAAATCTAATTTAATTATTTCCCAATATTTTCCCATCAAGCAAAGCGGTTCGAAATCTTCATCTGCAATAGAGAAATCTGAAAATCGGTTTTGTATTTCTAATTTATCATGGGTATAAGGGTAGCGTTCTTTATGCAAAGACAACATTTTTTCAAAGGAATAGTTTTCTTTTAAAGCATGAATATCCCAAAAATCTTTTTTTCTTCCACCTCTTGAAATTACATCTATTTTCATGGCAATAATCTCTTCTTGGCTTGCCATTCTTATGTCATCTATAACTACTGCGGGTTGTATAAACTTATCGGTATAGTAAATATCCAACTTTACACAATCTTCTTCATGGTTGCCGACTATATAAGAATTTCCCATGCCGATAATATTGTGCTGATTCGAATAGTGATAGGGGAAAGAAGTCTGTAAAAAATGATTAATAGCGTCAAAATTTACCGTTCCATATTCTAGATCAGAAAATAAATCAATGTCTACGGATAAACGATGCCCTAATTGTAAACTCAGTGCAGTACCACCCACTAGCCTGAACGAAGAGAATTCTTAGCATTCATAAGTTTCTGCAACGTTGATAAAAGTAATGGTGTAACCGTAGTAGAATAGATTTCTTTTTTCATAGTACCTTTAGTATACAATCGACCATTTTCGCTCCGTAGAATCGTATAATTTCTTGTTTTTCTGCTTCGCTTCCTCTTTCAAAAACCCTCTTTATAATTGCTTTTTTTTGTTTGTTCCAATCTAGTTTTTCCATAGAAGTATCCCAAAAAATAATTTTCCTTAACTTAGGTAATTCTTTAGTGTCTTCTTTATTTGGTCGTTTCCTTTTTTCAATTTCAATATCGTGGTATACCTGAAGGAGCATCAAATAACCTTCCTCCATACCTAAGGCTTCTTCTATCCTTAATGCTAAAGAAGTATTCATTTTTCTTTTTCCCTTAGTAATAGCTACTAAGGTTTGAGGAAATTCTTGGATAGAAATCGCAAAACGACTTTTTCCCAAGTTTCGCAACTTAAGCTCATGTGCAAGCAAAATACCAGGGTGAACTCCTTTAATAGTTGAAATAGGCCAATTCATAAACCAAATATAAACAATTTTGTTTACATAAAAACGTTTATACCAATTAAATTAAAGTTTTAGACCAAACAGGACACGATAATATATACTCAAACCCGCAAATACTTTTAATCGTATCTTTTGATATTACATTA
>JAYSUZ010000207.1:0-3511 GCA_043718845.1 Cytophagales bacterium | reverse complement strand
CTTGATGGGGCACAAGCCAGTTTAAATCATCTGAGGTAAGGTTATTGCGCTCAAGTACTTCTAATGCTACATGAGACATGTTCGATACGGCATGTTTGAATACCGTAGCGCCTTCTTGATAGGCGTAATGTTCTTTGTTTGTCACCGTTTCAATAGAAGCTGGTCTGCGACTTCCTCCTGCTTTCTGGCCAAGGAAAAGAGCTCCTGATCCATCTGTGCGTAAGATACTGTCAATTATCCCCATGTCTTCGGTGTTAGGTTCCAGCATTACTGCCGCAGCGCCATCTCCAAATATAATACAAGTAGTACGGTCTGCGTAATTGATGATAGAAGACATTTTGTCGCCGCCTACTACAATTACTTTTTTATATTTACCTGTTTCAATGAATTGACTGCCTGTAACTAATCCAAAAAGAAAGCCAGAGCAAGCCGCATTCAAATCATAACTAAAGGCATTTTTAAGTCCACACATATCACATACTAAATTTCCCGTAGCAGGGAAAACAAAGTCGGGTGTAGTGGTACAAGAGATTACCATATCAACCTCTAACGGATCAGTATTCGTTTTCGCAAGGAGTTCGTTGATGGCTATTTCCATCATATGAGAAGTTCCTTTACCTTCGCCTTTTAGTAATCGTCTTTCTTTTATTCCAGTTCTGGACATTATCCAATCGTCCGAAGTCTCTACTAATTTTTCAAGTTCGGTATTAGATAATACATAATCGGGTACGTGACCACCTACCCCAGTTATTGCAGCTCTGATTTTACTCATTTACGTATATGCGTTTTTTATTTTTTGGGTAATGTCAGATTCTACTAATTGCCTAGCTTGTCCAAGCATGTTTTGTATTGCTCTTGGAGAAGATACACCATGTCCGATCATTACATTGCCATTTACTCCTAGTATAGGACTTCCTCCTACGGCTTCGTAATTGAACATGTCGAAAAAAGGATCTTTAAAATTGCGAGCACTTACAAGTGTGTGAAACTGTTCGCCCATTTTTAAGATTACATTTCCAGTAAAACCATCCGTTACAATTACATCTGCTTTATTGCAAAATACGTCAGAGCCTTCAACGTTGCCAATGAAGTTGATGTTTTTATTTAATTTAAGCATCTGATGAGCAGGTACCGTTAATAGAGTGCCTTTTGTGTCTTCTTCACCAAGATTCATTAGGGCTACTTTTGGATTTTCTACACCTAATATGTGTTGAGAATAAAGAGACCCTAAGGTAGCAAACTGAGACAGTACATCTGGTTTGCAGTCAGCGTTTGCGCCAACATCCACCAATACGCCAAATTTGCCAGATTCTTGAGGTATAAATCCAGCAATGCAAGGTCTTATAACACCTTCAATTGCTTTGATACTGAAAAGAGAGCCAACAAGCATAGCGCCAGTATTTCCTGCGCTACAGAAAGCATCTACTTTGCCCGCCTTCAAAAGACCAAACCCAACTACTATACTAGAGTTGGGTTTTTGAGAAATTGCCTTTGTAGGGTGATCGCCCATTTCTATTACTTCTTCGCAATGGAATATAGTAAATAAATCTTGAGATACACCTTCTTGGTCTAAATGGGATTTTATGACATCTTCTTTGCCCAACAAAACGATGTGTACGTCCTTTGGGAAAGATTTTACTGCCAGTATTGCACCATCTATGATAGCTTTGGGGGCGAAATCTCCCCCCATTACATCTAATGCAATCTTCATAAGGTTACTCGGCTAGTTCTTTTTCTAATAACACTTTACCGTTGAAGTATAATTTACCTTCAAACCAATAAGCACGGTGTGGTAAATGTGCTTCGCCAGTTGTAGGGCAAATAGAAATATTTGCAGCAGTAGCTTTGTAATGCGTTCTTCTTTTATTTCTCCTTTGTTTGGAAATCTTACTTTTAGGATGTGCCATTTTTCTATTTTAATTTATTTTTTAAATCTTTAAGTGCATTCCATCGAGGATCTGTTGAGCCTTCCTGGTTGCTACCATCTTTATTGCTTTTTTTATCGTCGTTTGACTGATAAATTAATTTTGTTTCATTTTCATCTTCAAGGTCTTCATCCTCTTGAAGGCTTGGGTGGATTTTTTTCATAGGAATTGAAAGTCCTATAAACTCGTATATATACTGCCCAAGATTAAGTTTTTGAATGTCTCTTGGTATTATAATAACCTCTTCCGATACCTCCATAAATTCGTCTCCAAATTTAAAAATTAATCGTTGAGAAGTACTTAAATCGTATTTAAACAATTCAAGCGAACGATCGCACATTAACTCAACAGAGCCGTTTATTACAAATTCGGCAATGATCATCCTTTCGGATTTCGTTAGTGAGACATTCACTATTAAATTTCCATTTTCAAGGAAACTGTCTTCAAATGATGCAAAGAACGAACTACTTAGTTCGTAATTGAAGTGTTGTATTCCTTCAATTAGTCTGAAAATCTCAATATCAAATTCTTTCAAGCCTTTCATATGAACTATATTTTACTTTTGTAGTTTCATACAAAAGAACCGCAAAATTAGTGCTTTTTAGCCTTTAATAAAAATATTTCTTAAAATAAAAGCAGCGTTTTATTTAATTAATGTATTTATTGATTAAATTTTATGTTTATTTAATTGACACTTAATGAGTTTTGGTTATTGTTAAAGATTTCTAAAATCTTATTTTCACTAATAGGTTTTACTAAATACTCTTTCACAAATTGACTATTCGTTGCTTTTTCTTTATCTCTCTGGTCTATAGAAGATGTTACAAGGTATATATTGATGTCTTTTGTTAAATTAGCTTCCAGCGAAGAAAATTTTTCCAGGAATTGCCAGCCGTCCATTATGGGCATGTTTATATCTAAAAATATATAACTAGGTATTGAGGGAGGGTCATTAAGAGTGCTTATTAGGTAATCAAATCCCTTTTTTCCATTTTGAGAAATAAATACTTTGTTAGATAGATTGCTGATTTCTATCTGTTTTCGAAATATAAATTGGTATATCTCATCGTCATCGATCAAACATACAACAGGTTTTTCCAAGCTCATAAGTACTAATACGGTTATTTAAAATAAAAAGATTTAAAAATGCAATGTAAATATAGAATTAAAAATTTGAATTAAATAGACATTTCGGGTATTTCACCTTCAATGTACAGTATTCCTTCTGTAGCATCGATTATTTTCTGTACCGACACTCCTGGCGCTCTTTCTATAAGTTTGAAACCTCCTTGGGGCATAATTTCTAGCACGGCCATGTCCGTAACTATTTTTTTAATGCATTTTAACCCCGTTAGAGGAAGGGAGCATGTTTTCAAAAGTTTTGATTTCCCATCGTTACTTTTATGTTGCATAGCTACAATGATATTTTTTGCAGAAGCGACCAAATCCATGGCTCCTCCCATGCCTTTTACCATCTTACCCGGTATCTTCCAATTGGCTATATCTCCATTTTCAGATACTTCCATCGCTCCTAATATAGTTAAGTCGATTTTTCCACTTCTTATCATAGCAAAACTGTCGGCAGA
>JAYSUZ010000206.1:0-1571 GCA_043718845.1 Cytophagales bacterium | reverse complement strand
TTTGGCGTTCTTTTGTAGCACAAAGAATAGCTTGGTCTTGTGGTTGGTCAATTTCATTTCATAGTAGTACTGTAAAGCAAGAGCGAAATGAGCATTCTCTACTGAATGATTTCAACGATGAAATCCAAGGATACTCCAACAATAAAAATATTATGGCTGCCTTAAGTGAATTATCCTTAAAAGAAGGGCGTACACATATTGCAGAAAACATGAAACAATGCTATCAAAAATTGATAGACTTAACGCTTGTCAAACAAGAAGAAATGCCGCTATTGGAAGCTTGGCTAAAAGATATCAACACAATATTAGCGAGCAGGTAACGAATAGCTACTTACCGCGCCCCTGAGCCATTACTACTATTGTATAAAGTAGTATTCTTAAATCCATTGCAAACGACATATTCTCGATGTATAATATATCATACTTCAAGCGTTCTATCATTTCTTCAACATTTTGAGCATAGCCATATTTCACTTGCCCAAGGGAGGTAATACCGGGCTTAACCTTATTAAGATGCTTGTAGTGAGGCGCTAATTTAACAATTTGATCAATATAAAACTGCCGCTCTGGTCGAGGACCTACCAACGACATTTCTCCTATTAATACATTATAAAATTGAGGAAATTCATCCACTCTGCTTTTTCGCAAAAACTTACCAAATGGTGTAATCCTAGAATCGCCTTCCTTAGATAGTGCTGGACCATTTTTCTCAGAATCTAAATACATACTCCTAAATTTAACAATAAAAAAAGGTAAGCCCTCTTTCCCTATTCGCTCCTGCTTAAATAGAATACTACCTCTTGAGGTGAGTTTTATAATTAGGGCTATTATAACGAAAAAAGGCATCCCTAAAACTAAAACCGATAACGAAAATAGTATATCAAAAACCCACTTCAAATTTTCTTGCCAAACGGGCATTAAGGCTTGATTTATTTCTAAAAGAGGCAAATCAAAATTATGATTTACTCGAATAGTACCAATCAAATATTTATGAATTTCTGCAATAATACTAATACGAACATCTTTAACATCCTCCAATAAAAATAAAACATCCTGAACCTTCGCATGATCTTCTGCTTCCATAGCTATAACCACCTGCTCTATATGACATCTTGAAATTATTTTTCTCAAATTCACGATAGTCCCCAAATACCTAAGCTTCTCCCCAAATTCATTTTTATTCCCATCCAAACTAATATAGGCTATGAATTTTAACCCTAACGTTTCATAACTGTTATTAATGTCATCAAATAAATTGACTGCCTTTTTACCTGAGCCTATGATTAAGGTGTTAAAAAAAATACTTTTTTTCTTAACCAATTTTTTGACGTACGTTATTAAACTAATTTTCAAAACAACCGTGATGAAAAAATGAAGCAAAAAGTAGGTGAAAAAAGTTTTATAATACGCTTTGTAATTACTCCCAATTCCTTGGTCGTCTAATAATAATACAAAGAAAATAACAGTGGTACCTAATACCGAAACCATAAGCACCGCAAATGCCTCTTTAATTCTTGACTTTCTATAAATTTCTTGATAAAATCCAAAAAAATAATAAATAACCATCCAAA
>JAYSUZ010000205.1:0-7771 GCA_043718845.1 Cytophagales bacterium | reverse complement strand
CAGTTTTTATCGGCATGTAACAATTGAAAAGCCTGTTTTTGCAAAAGGTCTTTTACTGTAGAAAGTTTTATTTTATCTTTTTCAAGCTTGATAAAAATATCTACTAAATAATTATTCCGAATACGATCTATAATTGGTGTTTCAGGGCCTAACACTCTTTTACTACCCAGCTCTGGCGTAAGAATTTTTGCGTACGCCTCAGCAAAATCATGTGCCGTCTTTTTTTCAGGATCTTTAATCGTAATTTTAATAATCCTATAAAAAGGCGGATAATTGAATTTTTCCCTTTCTAATAATTCTAATTGATAAAACCCTTCAAAGTCATGTTTGATTACTTGATCCAATAACCGCTGATTAGGTTTGTTCGTTTGCACCAATACCTTTCCCTTTTGGCCTCTCCTACCCGCACGTCCACTCACTTGGCTTAGAACTTGAAATGCTCTTTCGGCAGCACGGAAATCGGGAAAATGAATCATTCTGTCCGCATCAAAAATACCTACCAACGTTACCTTATCAAAATCCAATCCTTTCGTCACCATTTGTGTGCCCACCAAAACATTAGTTTTACCAGATTCAAAATCTTGAATAATAGTTTGATAGGCATTTTTATTTCTTGTCGTATCCAAATCCATACGCTGTATTCTGGCCTCGGGCATAAAAACTGTCAAGTCTTCTTCCAATTTCTCTGTTCCAAACCCTACCGATTTCATTTTAGTAGAGCCACAAGCGTCACATTTTTGTGGCAGCTTTTCTACAAACCCACAATAATGACATTTTAATTCCCCGCTGTGCATGTGATAGGTAAGGCTTACCGAACAGGAAGTACATTTAGGAATATACGCACAATCTTCACAATTCAAATAAGGAGCATATCCTCTTCTATTTTGAAATAGTATAGCTTGTTCATTAGCATCCAAACAAAGTTTTAATTCGTCCAACAATACAGAGGAGAAGTCGTTGCGCATAGTTTTGAATTTTCGTTCGCGCAGCGTATCTACCAATTGTATCTCTGGCAATTGTGCATTTCCAAAACGCTTGTCCAATTTTACCAATCCCCATTTTCCTGTAGAGGCTTGGTAGTACGTTTCAATGGAAGGTGTGGCAGAACCTAATACTACTTTAGCATGATGGAATCTAGCCAGCATCAACGCCGTATCTCTGGCGTGGTAGCGTGGTGTAGGCTCGTATTGTTTATACGAACTCTCATGTTCTTCGTCTACGATTATTAATCCAAGATTATCGAAAGGCAAAAAAACAGAAGAACGCACCCCAATAATAAATGAAAATTTTCCTGAAATCACACCTCGGTAAACTTCTACTCTTTCGTTGTCAGAAAATCTGGAATGGTAAATCCCCATTTTACTACCAAAAATTTTGTGCAGACGAGATACGATTTGTGTAGTAAGTGCGATCTCTGGCAATAATAATAAAACCTGCGAACCACCTTGCAAAGCATGTTTAATAAGTTCGATATACACTTCCGTTTTCCCGCTACCCGTAATCCCGTGCAACAAGGTCACTTCTTTCGATTGGAAACTTTCTAAAATCGCTTCTTTTGCTCGAACTTGGTCTTCAGAGAGCTTTATTTCTTGTACTGTTTTTAATTCATTTTCCGAAAATCTTGAAATTACTTGGTCAAAGGTTTCAAAAATATTATTTTTTATAAGCGTAGACAAAGCCGAAGCGGAAACGTCAGCGTTTAGCAATACATTCTTTGCGATACCTATTCGATTATTCGCTTTATCCTTTTGCGCTTGCGTCAGCTGTAAATACCGAAGCAGTATTGTTAATTGTTTTTCTTTTTTCTCTAATGATTGAAATACTTCCTCGAATAAAATTTTAGACTCTAAAATATCTTCTCTTAGTCTTATTTTAGAAACTACTTTTGGAACATATTTCCCTTTAAGTTCCTCAAAAAGAATCACTGCATCTTTTGCCATCAACGATTTGATAATGGGGTGAATACTTTTCTTACCGAGTAATGTTATGACATCGCTGTAGCTGAGATTTTTTTTCTGAAGTTCATCGAGTACCTGTTGTTCTTGTGCAGAAAACGCATAAGTACCCGTATAATCTGGGTTCAACTGAATTTTGGATTCACTACTAAGTTTCAATCCAGAAGGAATTATGGCATTCAGAACTTCTCCCTGCGTACACATATAGTAGGCAGCCATCCATTCCAAAAGTCGAAATTGAAAACTATTTACAGTAGGACTTTCGTCCAATAAATCGAGTAGATATTTGGCTTCGTATATCTTAGGTGATTGGTGGTGAAGAGACGCTACTACAGCTGTCAATACACGCTTCTGACCAAACTGTACTACAACCCTCAGTCCTATCTTCACCTTATCCACATACTCCCTCGGAACTCTATAGGTGTACAATAAAGGTAACGGCAACGGCAGTAAAACATCCACAAATAGTGTTTGTTCGTTTTGGTATTCTTCGCTGTTAAACTCTAGGGGCACTGTTCGTTTTGTTCTGTTTTAGTAAAAATAAGCATTATTTTTATCATATCGTTTACACTTTCTATCAACTTGGGATTTATGAATTAGCCGCATCTATCCTAACTACTCTTTTTTCAACAAAATAAATCATGATAATTGAAGCGATAAATACAATTATATCCATTAAAAACAATTGATAACTGGTATATTCAGGATACCAAGAGCTGTATAAATCCCAATTTGAAGTGGAAGTGGGGATTAATTTCCAACACTTTGTGTAGTAAAACGAAGGGATCAAATATACAGCACCATATAAATAAGGTGCTGGACTTTTGAAATACAATACTAGGAATGTAAATACAAATGGAAAAGAAAGAAATGCAATTCGAGTATGGTCTCCACCTCCAAGAATAGCCAATCCGATTCCTAATAGTGCAAGCAATGCAACCTCATACATTTTTCCATCTACATCCCTATTCAGGGTTATTATCCCTTTAATAAAGGGATATAATAGAACACCAAAAAAAAGTACCACCGATGTTAGCCAATTAAGTATATGATAAGGTTCTTTTAGCGCTAAATAGAAAAAATGCATTACTACTACTACCGAACTTGTTTTCCAGCCGGATTGAATAGGAGGAAATAGTATATTAATACTAATTTTACAAATAATGCTCACTACAATTGCTATAAATATATATTTTATTTCGCCATCAATAGTTGAAAACTTAAATTTCAACCGCTTATTTTCAAAATAAATATTTTTTTTATTTATTAATTTAATAAAAAACAACACCACTATAAAAGGTAGAATTGCTTCTTTTACTAACGTACCAAGGGCTCCTATTACAAACAAATATTGATATTTATCAACTACTATCAGATACATCAAAATAGAAAGAAATAACAAGTAAGGCAAATCAACGCCTATAGGATCTACCATATATTGCCTTATCAATCCAGACCAGTGGATACATAAGTAAACGAGTAAAAAAAACGATTGGTAGAGCGGAATTAAACATTTATTCCATGTATATAAAAGCGTACACAAAATAGCAAATCCAACTAAGTAGTTTAAAATAATAAACGTATCGATAGGATTGATAGTATCTGGAAAAAAACTTGCTATAAGTATATAGATTATCCTACCATTAAAAGGAAAGTTTACTTTATAATCAATGTGTGTATCGAAATCATTGAAATAATGGTACATTTTCAGATACTGATTCCCGTCTAACAAAGGAATTTTAGCATAAACTGGAAATTCTGTTAGGCAATACGAAAAAATAAATACAGCACTGTAAATAAAAAAGATAACTAAATAGGGTAACTTATCTTTAAAAAATGTCTTGTCCGCTAAATTTTCTTTTTTCATTATCCAACAAATTAATTAATGATAAATAAATTCAAAATCAATAGTTATTAAATCGATAACTCCCAAAACAGATTCTTTAACTATTCGTAAATATAACCAATCTATACTACTCCTTACTGATTTTATTATTTCGGTATCGGAATTAGAGTGGTATAAACACTGGGTAAAACTACTAAACATTCTACACCCTAAAACACAAGCTACACATAGTTATTAAGTATCTTAAAATAAGAAACTTACAAAAAAAATAACGCTAAATAAAATATTTTTGTTACTTTATTTAGGGTAACCTGTAATAAATAAAACGATTTCTATACTAATCCATTAAATTACCTACGATGTTCAAATTTTCAAAAAAAGACACACAGGATGAGTTTTTAAATTTAATAGATTCTAATCAGGGAATAGTGATTAAAATATGTCGAATATATACTCAATCTAAAGACGATTTCGAAGACCTCTATCAAGAGATTTTAATCCATTACATTTAACGCTCCATTAGAAATTGCAAAACAAAATTTAATAGAATTGGAAGCGTAGAATAATCGCTCCTTTAAAATAATTCAAAAAGTCCTTGCTGGTTCTTCGCCAACAAGGACTTTTTAGTTAACGACCTTCGATTACGCCCAAAGCTTCTGTCACGCTCTCCACTGGCATTTTACAACGCTTATCAAAACAAACATAAATTAATGTCTTTCCGTATTTGCATTCTCTATTCTCTAATATAGGAAGAGAAGAAGAATCAACTACACCAGAAAGAATTTTATTGGGCAAATAATTTTTATCAACTTCTTTTCTCCTTTCTAAACAAGCCGCTCCTGAAATCGCAATTTCCGCAGTGGGAGTTACCATGTCGGCATACAAGCAAGCCCAATTAGCCAAGTAAGAAGGGTCGGTAAGTATGATTTTTTTTGTTCGTGAAAGCATACTCTTCGCAAGATCTGTCCAATCGTCTTTGTAGAGAAATAAGCCTAGCTTATGCATCACCCTTGCCATGGCCGAATTGGAAGCTGGCGTTACATTATCAAACACTTCTTTTTTTCGGGCTATTAATTTCTCAGAATTGTCTGCGGTAAAGAAAAATAACCCTTCTGTATCGTCGTAGAAATGTTCAAGCACATAATTGGCTAGTGCAATGGCTTCGTTTATCCATTGCTCCTCAAAAGTAGCCTCGTAGAGGGAAATATAACCGTCTATTACAAAGGCGTAATCTTCCAAGTATCCGTCTATAGAAGCTTTTCCATTTTTGTACGTATGAAATAATTTCTCACCAGACTTCATTTTTGTTTTCAAAAAGGAAGCATTATTTAGCGCTAAGGTTAAGAATTTTTCTTCGTCAAATACTCTATAGGCATCCGCAAGTCCTTTCAACATTAAGCCATTCCATGAAGCAAGAATCTTGTCGTCCAGTCCTGGTCGAATTCTCTTGTCTCGTTCTTTGAGTAAGAGCACCTTCCATTTTTCAACTTTTAATTGAAAAGTGACGAGGTCTAGTTTATGTTTGCTTACAAATACTTCGTCGGAAAATACTTTTATAAGAATGTTATAGCCGTGCTCCCAATTGCCTTCGGGCGTTACGCCATAATAATCGTTAAACAATTCCAATTCAGCGCCAAGTAAGGTTTTTAATTCTTGGTATTCCCATACATAAAACTTCCCTTCCATCCCTTCGCTGTCGGCATCAAGCGCTGAATAAAAACCACCTTCACTGCTGGTCATTTCTCGCTCTAGCCATGCTATGGTTTCATAAATCACCGTTTTGTATCGAACTTCTTTCGTTACTTGATAGGCTTCTACATATAGGCTTAGCAATTGTCCGTTGTCGTACAACATTTTTTCGAAGTGAGGAGCAAACCATTCTGTATCGGTGGAATAACGGGCGAAACCTCCTCCTAACTGATCGTATATGCCACCAAAAGCCATTTTATCTAAGGTAAGTGTAGCATGGCGTAAGGCTTCTTCATTTTTAGAAACGCTATAATAGCGTAGTAAAAAAGCATAAATAGAGGGCATCGGAAATTTGGGCGCTCGATTCGTACCGCCCATTTTCAGATCAAAAGAAGGTTTCATGATGGAGAACATTTTATCAAGATCCTTCTTTTCAAATTCTTTGGGAGTTTCTATTAAATTATATTTTTCTACTTCACTCCTACTTATTGTTTCTTTAAATCCTTCGGCAGATTTCTCTATATCCTCTCGGTGCTCCTTAAATGCATTACTAATTTGACCGAGTAAATTCTCCCAATTGACAGGAGGAAAATACGTGCCTCCGTAAAAAGGTTTTGTGTCGGGTGTAAGAAATACATTCAACGGCCACCCACCACCAAGCCCCATCGCTTGAACGGCGTCCATATAGATTTGGTCGATATCGGGTCTTTCTTCACGGTCTACTTTAATGTTTATAAAATGCTCGTTCATCAAAGCTGCCAAATGCTCGTTTTCAAAACATTCCCGCTCCATTACATGACACCAATGACAGGCGGAATAGCCGATACTAACAATAATGGGCTTATCTTCTTCTTTTGCTTTTTTTAAGGCTTCTGCTCCCCAAGGATACCATTGCACGGGGTTATAGGCGTGTTGAAGCAAATAGGGGCTAGATTCGTTGAGTAATTTATTTGGTGTCATATTTTTTTTCACTATTACTATAATTCAAGTTTATTATTTATATAATTCATCTCTTCCTCAACATTCACCCTCACCTTTAATAACGCTAACCTTTTCAATACATCCGCTAAAAACCGCTTATATTCTTCCGAATCCTCTCTGAAAGGCTTATGTTGAAGCGCCTTTGAAACGGACGACAATTCTTTTAGTAGTGCTTTTGTTTCTTCGTTAAAATACGCTTCAGAAAATTTATTCCAGATATACGCTTCGGCTACTTCAGTGGGATGCAACATATCTTCTTTATAAAAACGATAATCGCGCAGATCGTCTTGCATTATTTCATAGGATGGAAAATAAGTAACTTCAGAAAAACCCTCACTCAACTGGTGACACGCCATCCTAAGTATTGATTTACTTACCGAATTTAAAACTAAGGTATCTTTTGTATGCCTTACAGGACTGACGGTTAAAATGATTTTTAATTTTGAATTATGAATTTTAACTAAATCAAAAAACTGCGAAAAGGAACGTACAATTTCGTCCACCGATAAAAGTTCTTTTGTAAAATTAGAAGCCGGTACTTTATGGCAATTGGCTACTATTTCGTTGTTGGATTTTAGTTTGTAAACGAAGGCTGTACCTAACGTTATAAGCAATGTATCGGCTTGAAGTAACTTATTTTTAACTTGAATTAATTTTTCTTCGACTTTACATTTCAAGGCATCTTTAGTAGTTTCATACATATCAGAATGAACATGATAATTAAACCACGCCCCATTATTTTCGACAGTGGAATCTAGTATAGAAAAATCATTCGACAATGAATTTTCTAAAAGTCTAAAAATAGATATTGGGTTAAAAACTGTTCCGAATGGATTAACTAAAACCTCAAACTTATTTTCAACCAATCGCTCTCCTATTGCCTGAGAGAAGCAGGAGCCTATAGTTATAACCTTTGTAGAATAGTTTATCTTTTCTGCAGAAGGAGGAATATGAATTTCGGTACGAAACATAGTTATTCAGTTTAATATTCAGTAGTCGTGTTATTTTTAGGGATATATAATACCACATTGTTTACATACTTCATCGAGCACCTTACTTTGCAGTAAGCTAAAACGATGCGGCATTAATACACTTTCTATTACTCCTTTTTTCAAACAATTCATAGCTTCTACAATCTGGCACTCAAACCCATTTCCAGAATACTCAAACTGAAATTCGGAGGCTGTACCGTCGTTTTTTTTCAAGACCAAAGAAGTTTGTCGGTGCCAAGGTGCATTAAAATGTATACTTCCTTCCGAACCAAAAATAGTAGCTTCCCTTTTGGTGTCGGCTATTATAG
>JAYSUZ010000204.1:0-1573 GCA_043718845.1 Cytophagales bacterium | reverse complement strand
TTCTCGATTACGCCTAGAATACTTTACAGAGGAAGTTCTTATAGCAATACCACTAATTACGATTTAATAAATACGGCAAATCAACCTTACTTCTTGCTTCATCTAAGCTCTAGGTATCAAGTCTACAAAGGCAAAAAAGTGGACGCTAGCATTTTCGCTAATGGAAAAAACATTACCAATTTATTGTATTACAACGTAAATATTGGGAATGAGTCGAGTATGGCGTTGGTGCCACAAGAGCCTATGAGAGTAGAAGTAGGAGTGAAATTTACCATAAAGTAATTATTTATCAATAGCGCATTACTTAAAAAAATATGAAAAAAATAAGTATATATATAGTAGTACTCTTCGTAGTTAGTGTTGGCTGCAAAAAAACGGAAGAGATCACTAAAAAAGACGATTTAGTGGGAGGTTGGAACCTTTCTGAATTTGAGTTTAAAATATTCGAAGGGGGAGCGCTTACTCAAAATTTCAGCGCAAATGCTTCCTCCAAATACCTTGGAGAACTTATCGTAAAAGAGGAAGGGCTTTATGAATCTAATATCGTCAATCATTTGCCAGAGGCATATTATCTCTATGGGTATTCGGACAACGCCTACCAGGACGGTATTGGCTCTAGAGGTGTTTGGCACCGCGCCAACGATTCTAAACTCCAGTTTGATAAAGGATTGCCAGAGTTGCTCGCCGACGTGGACAATCCCGAAGGACATCTTGTAGATTTTACGATAACGGACGACAAGCTTACCATCAATCCAAGCAACGAAGCACAATATCAATATTATGGTTATTTTAATGGGAAATTTTCTAATACACCTTCAAATTTTAGCCCTAATGCTTCTTCAGTTGTAAAGGCTTCAAATAGCCAGCCTGATACCGCTGATATAGGCTTGTATTATGGCTACTATTTAGGATTTTATAAAGGGCAAGCGGATCGATTGGCGACATTGGGAGGAGATACTACCGAACCATACTGGTATGGGCTTTTACTTGGCACGATTGATGAAATAGAAAGAGGGTACAACGTATATAAAAATGACCCACAAGCTATAGCAGGATACAATACAGCCTACCCATCACAATTCCTATTGGGAAAAACCTATGCAGATTCGGTTTTTGCCTCGCCGGCTAAAACGTATTCGTTAAAATTCGTATATAAAAGACAATAAAATAATCGACTAGAAGCTTATGAAAAAAATACTACTGCTCCTTTTAATGGCAACCACTACGGTTTGTTTTGGACAAACGATCAACTACCAAGAAAATCTCGAAGTACTTACAAAGGCATATGCGAACCCAACGGGATCAAAAGCCGAACAAGTAAAAACGGCATTGCTTTATGCGGAAGCGCTTCGAACGGTAGGTAGATACAACGAGGCTTTAGCTGTAAACCTTTCTGCACATAAAAAAAGTCAAACGTTGAAAAAGGACGGTATAGAACTTCAAGACCAAGCGCAATATCAATTAGGGCAATTTTTTCTAGCATCGGGCAATCTTCCTGTGGCATATAAAATAATTGCAAAAGGAATGGAGTTGGCGGACAAATCCTTTTCCAAAACAGACTGGAGAAGAATCA
>JAYSUZ010000203.1:0-3517 GCA_043718845.1 Cytophagales bacterium | reverse complement strand
TAAAAAAATGATTGCATACTCCTCTGTATCCCACATGGGTTTTGTATTGTTAGGAATGGCCTCGCTAACGGTAGAAGGCATGAACGGCGCTATGTATCAATTGTTCAGTCACGGATTATTGGCTTCGTTGTTGTTCTTGATTGCAGGTGTACTCTACGACCGTACACACGACCGTATGATTGAAAATTATAGAGGACTAGCTGTTAAGATGCCGATCTTTACTGCTATCGTAATTATCGCTTTCTTCGCCTCCTTTGGCTTGCCTGGATTCTCCGGTTTTATTGCCGAATTATTTATTCTACTTGGTGCATTTAATGCGGGATTTGTAAATGGTTTGCTTCCTAATTGGATGGCAATCGCAGCTACTTCAGGTATACTTCTTGGAGCCGTTTATTTTCTTTGGACGTTACAAAGGATGTTTTTTGGGAAATTTTGGATTCGCACAGGTATTACATGGAAAGAAGGATTGTACGATTTGGATACAAGAGAGTGGCTAATGACGTTTCCATTAGCCTTATTGGCTATCGGATTTGGTGTATTTCCACATTTATTGTTTGATGTTATTTCTTTAGATTTAAAAGAATTGGTCGAATTTGTACTTTTGGCAAGGTAAACGATATGAATTTATTAAATTTTGGATTTTAACAAGAAATTGATACCTTGTATGTACTAATGGAAAACGAATTACCCAAAAAGACGATAAAACGCGCAACCGTTCCTCCTGTTTCAAAAGAGCTGGCTTCCAAAGCACTCAATGAAACAGAAGGTACGGTTGCACAAAATGTAGTACTTTTTATGTTATTTATAGTTGTAAGTGCCATTGTGTACATGGCTATTTTTCAGAAAGAAATGCTTTCTAACTATACTTCTTCAAGTTATTCTAATAAGATTTTAACACCCCAAGATTCTACGGGTCAAAACGAAGAGGAAACTTTAGTAAAGGAGGAGGATACGAATGTAATAGGCCAAGCGTCAAACGGAAATGGAGCTCTCACGTCTCCTACAGGCTCACGTTTTTATTTGATTGTAGGTACTTATATTTTTTATCCGTATGCCGAAAAATGTGTTACAAGAATGACAGAAGCCGGTTATAATGCTTCTATTATTTCTACAGGAGACGCAAGGAAATTTCACAGAGTATATATTGAATCTTCGGAAGATGGTAATTCTATTCGTGCAAAACGTGATCAATTGATTCGTTCTTCAGGATTGAAGGTTTGGGTGTATACCGAATAAATTAAGTTGACAATATGAACATTCAAATTAAACACACTCCCGTCTATCATATTATAATTGATGATTTTTTACCTACACTGGAAAATAGCCAAATTTTACAACATTTTAGTTCATTAGAAGAGAAGTTTAAGCCTTCAGGAATGGGTCATGGACAAGAGGTAAACACCGATTACCGTTCCAACTTAAGTTTAAATATGGATAGGGAATATCAACTTGCTGATGAATTTGATCAAGAAAAAATAGCCGCTTATCGTGCCACTTCTCCCTTGTTGAAAATGTTGGATACGTTATTAACCGATGACAAATTCTTTTCATTTCTCGATGCTGCTCCCTTTCCGCTCAACGAACTTCGCTACTGTGATTATTGGAGTACGCAGGTAAGTCGCTACGGTCAGAAAGATCACTACCGATGGCATTATGATTATATTCCAAACGATACCAGTAGAGTAGTCACACTAATTTACTATGCGCATGCACAACCAAAAGCGTTTATTGGCGGAGAACTTTGCCTTACCAACGGATTGTTGTGGGGAGATGAATTGGTAAGCGAAACCGAACGCGCCACGATAGAGCCAAAAAATAACAGATTAATTTTATTCGACTCTCGTTTTTTGCATACGGTATTACCTACTCAAGCACCTGCCGAATTTGACAAAGGAAGATTCTCTGTAAATGTTTGGATAGGGAAATATTCGGAGGAATTTTAATTTCTTTTAGAATCTAATTTATTTAGATTCCCCCTAATTATATTTTTTTATAAAATTTCCCATTAGCAATTTCCCGTCAGCGTTAATGCGTATAAAATATATTCCAGCACTAAGATGATTAACGTCAATACGATTAATGTTGCGTGTTCTATCGTCAAGGATTATAATTTTTCCATAGATATCGATTACTTCTATAGAGGAAGGTATTGTGTATTCGCCTAAAATTTCTATGTAATTGTTCGCAGGATTAGGCGCTAATTTTAGTGTTCCTGAATTGTCTATTTCAACGTCTATTTCTATCGATTTAGAATAGGTGAACGTTTCATTATAATCTACCTGTTTTAGACGGTAATAATTCAGTTTGTTGTAGGGGGAATAGTCTGTAAAATGGTATGTATTAGTTTTAGTAGAGGTGCCTTTTCCTTTTAAAGTAGCAAGTTCGATAAATAAATTTCCATCGGCACTTTTTTCAAGTATAAAATGGCTGTTAGTTGTTTCTGAAGCAGTCTCCCATTTTAAGTATACATTAGAACTTTCGCTTCGTGCGCTAAAGGAAATTAATTCAACGGGAGCGGGTAGTGAAATAGTTGCATAGGCGATTCCTCTTCCTACAGTGCTCATATATACTCTGCCATAAGTATTCATGTCGCCAATCACAAATTGTCCATTTCCTGGGCCTCCATATTCATGCGCATCGTCGTTGATTCTTATCCATGTAGCCCCTTCGTCTATCGAACGGAAAACACCCGTTACACCACCTACTGTTCCCCAAATAAAAAGTGTATGATAGGCAGCAGCAGGTGCCGCTTTTCCTAATCCAACCGCATCACAGGAAGTTACACCGGGTAGAGAGGTGTAAGTAGCTCCGGAATTTATAGACCTTTTTAAACCACCTCCATACATAGCAATCCAAATATGACCTTCTTTGCCAGGCACCGTTCTTATTATTTTAGAACCCCAGCTTCCAGGATTGCCCGTACTTGTGAAATTTGCTCCAGCATCTGTACTGATCATCATAGCGCCATTGGTGTTGTTATAGGCATATATTTTTGCTGTATTTACCATGTCTGCTACAGGCACAGCATCGGCTATACTCACGCCATTGCAGGTAGACCAGCTTGTTCCATTATCGGTAGAGCGGTAGAGCGAAGAGGCACCTTCTGGACAGTGGATAAAAGTACTTCCATCGGCTGATAGCGCTACTTTTCCTTTATACCCATTGATGGCAGAACATAAAGTCCAGCTTGTACCTTGATTGGTTGTGTAATACATTTTGCCTCCATTAGTGGCATCGCCTCCTACACGTAAAAGTTTAGTTGTATTATTGGCAGCAAAAGCCAAGCCCGTAGTAGTACCCATTCTAGGTGTGTGAATAGGGGCGTAGCTTGTAATGCTCGTATGTTTAAATCCATCGTAATCGCCGATGACTGAAAATAGAGGGCCTCCCGTAATACTTACAATATCGAGCGGAACGGTTTCTTCAATTCCTAGTGCATTAAATTTCCATGTAGTGGTTGCTGCATTTACATTGTCGCAACTAAATAGTCCATTTCCTGAAATAACCCATGCTTGAG
>JAYSUZ010000202.1:0-1579 GCA_043718845.1 Cytophagales bacterium | reverse complement strand
TTAACGCACGCTCCATATTTCTTCGGGGATTGTAATAGGAAGGTCCTTTCAATAGGCCGATTAATACGGCAACTTCTTCGATTTTTAGGTCTTTTAGTTCCTTGTCAAAATAGCGGGTAGCAGCATTTTTGATTCCATACGAGTTGTTGCCAAAATCTACGGTATTGAGGTACATTAAAAGAATTTCATTTTTAGTATACGTGCGCTCAAGCTCTATGGCTACAAACCATTCTTTTATTTTATTGATTACAACACCGTTTACTATACCCTGGTAATCTTCGGCCTCTCGGAGGTAAAATAAGTTTTTAGCAAGTTGTTGGGTGAGTGTACTGGAACCTCTTTTTTTTCCGATAAGCAGGGAGGGGATTATTGCTACAACACCTTTTCCATCGATGCCAGAGTGGTTATAAAAACGGGAATCTTCTGTTGCTATCAATGCGTCAATGACCGTTTTGGGGAGTTCATTGTATTCTATAGGCGTGCGGTTGAAATTATGGTAATACTTGCCTAGCAGTTTTCCGTCGGAGGAGTAGATTTCAGAAGCTACCGAACTTTTAGGATTGGCGAGTACTTCTAATCCTGGAAATTCGCCGTATAGATTAAAAAGATTTACTCCTATAGAAAATATGAAAATAAAGAGGAAGGCGAAGCCTGCCGCACATGAAATCCATACAATTTTCAACGTCTTATTTATAGTCATAAAATACTGGTATTATTGAGCGAGAATTTTTGTAAGGTATTCTACTATGCCTTCATCGCTTGGTCGTAGCGTTTTATTGTCAATTATCAAACCTGTCTTGTCGATGAGTACAAAACGGGGAATAGAAGTGATGTTATAGTCTTTGTGTATGGTATACTTCCCGTTATTAGGAGCGTTAAGTTGTACGCCTAGCATTTTTTTAGCCTTTACTTTTTTCTTCCATTTTGAAGTACTCTCGTCTACGGAAATGGTGAGGAATACGATATTGGGATTGTCTTTAAACTGTTCGTTTAGTTTTATAGAATAGGGTATTTCATAAACACAAGGACCGCACCATGTAGCCCAAAAGTCTATATAAACTATTTTCCCCTTGAAGTCGGACAACGAAACTTCTTTGCCGTTAATGTCGGGGAGTGTAAAGTTAGGCGCCAACGTGCCCGTCTCTTGAGCGGAAGAGGGTAGTAGCCCTAAAAATAATAAGGAAAATAAACTAAGTAGCATTAAGCGGATAATTTTCATGGTTGCTTTATTGAAGGGTTAGTCAAAATAGTTTAGTTTATACCAAGATAAAAATACAGGTTTTCATTATTTTTATGTAAATTTAACTCAACTAACGTTAAGTTTCATGAAAAAGATAAGCTTTTATTTCTTGTATAGTATTAGTGCCTGTATTTTGCTCTCTTGTGGCGTCACAAAGACAAAAGAACTAGTGTCCGAATCTGCTGATAAATCATGTCAATTGAAAATCTCAGGGAGTAGAGAAACTTCGATGGATCCTTTTAAATCTAGTATTATTATTAATGGTTATGGCCAATCGGATACATTAGTGATAGAAGAAGTATTTGCTTCTGATTTGAATACTGAAACGGTGTTATTTTC
>JAYSUZ010000201.1:0-1585 GCA_043718845.1 Cytophagales bacterium | reverse complement strand
ACCTAAAATAGTTAGATGTGCTAATGAAATAATTGTTATTCTTATTAACAAAGGCAATTTTTTAATGCCTAAAAGTAAGTACGGTAATAGTATTATAGCTATACAAGAAATTAAATAGTAGTTCATGGAATTTACTTTTTATCGTTAATTATGTAAGCTTTCAAAAACTATATTATAGAAAGTATTGAAATAGATTTCCTCATAATAATTTATTTTAGCATTGCTTGAATTTTAGATTTAGCAAGGAATGCATCGATAGAGAGAATACACACACTGTTCCTTCAAATGAAGCTTTAGCAGTTTCTTTGATGCGTTTTTTAAGTCTAGTAGCTATTTATTTGTTTCTCGGTTTGCCACCCTACGCACTCACTATAAGACTACAGCATTTCACGCTGCCTCCTCCTTTTATATACTGCGACATAGGGGTTTCAAATACCGTATATCCAAAACTACTTAGGTCGGCTTTGAACGTATCCGAAACGCCTTCTCCTACCACTATGTTTTTTTTATTTACAACCATGTTACAAGCCAATACTTTGTTGTCCTGAGCGCTTGTTAAAATAACATTGCTAAAATAATTGTTAATTTTCTCAATTCCTTTATCCGTAAAAGAGTTAGGATTTATCACCACCGTTTTGTCGTCCAATGGAGCAAAGCAGGTATCCAAATGATAATAGTAGGGATCTACCAATTCTAAGTCTATCAATGTACCGTTTAGCATTTCTTTGAGATACGGCACTACCTCTTTCATTGTTCTTTTTCCCCAGCCTACAAAGTAGGTATCGCCTAAGGCGAGCAAATCGCCTTCTCCCTCAAAATATATTTTTTCGGGTAGTGCATATATTTTATACCCCAACTGTTTAAAATGTTTTTCTGCCAATGCTGCTTCGCCTCTACGTTGTTCGTATTTGAAATTAGCTTTAATAAATTTTTTATTAGTGATGAATCCATAATTAGCCGTATAAACCATGTCTGGAAATTTCGAATTAGGTTCGATACCCTGAAACGTCACTCCGGCTCTGGCAAAAGTATCCAACAGTTTACGGTATTGAATTAAGACCTCCGATTTGTCTGCATTGTCACTTATCTTCATCCATGGATTGATTTCATATTCAATCCTGAAATAATCAGAGGCACATGTCAATATTTCCATAAATAAGTTAGCTAATGGTTAACCCAACTGTTGATTGTAATTAACTAACGGATTTAAGATTAATAGGTTGTTTATTTCGGACGCTATTCATCATAACCCTTAAAATGGCGCTTTATCATTGCCTCCAGGGCCTTCGTTTTCAAAATTACTGTCTAAAGAATTCAACTTACTACCTATTCGTGGAGGTTGCGCTGCGTTTGAGAACGAATTATCGTTTGAACTATCCGAATTAAAGCCATCTCTTTCAAGGTCACAGAATTTAGTGTATTTTCCTATAAACTTAAGGAATACGCTATCTAAGCTACCGTTACGGTGTTTGGCTATAATCACCTCTCCTACCCCTTTAAGCGAATTACCTGCTTCGTCCACATCTATTTTGTAATATTCTGGACGATAAAGAAAGACTACCATATCGGCATCTTGTTCAATAGC
>JAYSUZ010000021.1:0-2204 GCA_043718845.1 Cytophagales bacterium | reverse complement strand
CCACTCGTTCCTCTATTGGCTACAACTTCTATTGTTGGATTTTTTAACCCAATGGCATTGGCATACCGCACCGGCATACTGTTTGCTAAGTGAAGTAGAGAATGGTCGGGCAATACGTTCATTACTTTATAAACGGCCTCAAATTCGGAAAAAGAAGTTTCTGTTTTTAGAAAATTCCCAATTTTCCCTGCAACAGAACTATCAGCTTCTTGCCATAGCTTTTTGTAAGAAAGAACTTCCTTTTTCAACGCATGGTCGTTGTCGAACAGACTTTGGAGACTTTTCTTTATTACTTCTGAAAAGAAATAGAAAGGCGCTACTGGAATATGTTTGGTAAGTGATTGAAAGGTATCCGCCACCGCACCGGCTTCTTGAATATGCCAATGCGCAACCGCTTTGTTTTTTCTAAGAAATGTTTTAAGATTTTTTGAAATAATAGAATTGCCAAACGTTATAAGTAGTTCGGGTTTTAACGCTTCTTTTTTATCTTTTTCCGTTAGAAATAAGTCGTGGTTTTTGATACTTCCCGAAAAAGTATGATTGGAAATTATATCGGTTACCACCGGAATATCAAGACTACTCAATACTTCTGTCAACGCTTTATCGACGGTAGATTGTCCTGCTACGAGTAGTATTTTTTTATATTTTTTCAGTTCATTTACGAGACTATTTTTCGTATCCACTTCTAATGAAGCCTTAGCTTTTATAGTGTCGATTATTTTTATAGTGGAAGAAAATTCAATTTCACCCTTGGGATAAAAGGGTTCGCGTAATGGGATATTGATATGTACAGGTCCTTTTGGAAATTGGGAAGCTAAGTTTATGGCTTCGTTTACCATACGCTCCACCTGCCAATTGGCATCGGGATGGGCAGTATCGACAGGAAGGGTAAAACTTCCTTTCACATGATTGCCGTATAAATTCGTTTGACGAATCGTTTGTCCGTCGAGTTGGTCAATCCATTCTGGAGGCCTGTCTGCTGTTAAAATAAGTAAAGGAATATGTTGGAAATAGGCTTCTGCCACGGCTGGTGCGTAATTGTACGCTGCCGAACCAGAAGTGCAAATTAGTACTGTAGGAATACCGCTAATACGACTAAGGCCAAGACCGATAAAAGCAGCTGAGCGTTCGTCAGGAATACTAAATTTTTGTATCCCTTTTTGTCTGGCAAAAGAAATCGTCAAGGGCGCACAACGTGAGCCAGGACTCAACACGGCGTGTTTAATTCCTTTTAAAAAACAAAGTTGGGAAATGTTATATATTGCTTGCATTTTAGCTATTTTTTTAAGCGTTCTTTGCGGTTATAAGCCTTTTAAATTTAAACGCAAAGTACGCAAAGATTTTGCAAAGGGCGCTAGAACCGTATCCTAATCACAAAATTTCTGCCACCACAAAGGTACTTCCTCCCACATAAATCATATCGTCGCCGACCGCTTTTTGTTTCGCTTTAGAAAGCGCTTCGGTTACCGTTTCTACTACTTCTCCTTTTAGGCCTACCAACGTTGCTTTTTCAAACAGCACTGCGGCCTCTAATGCTCTAGGGATGGAAGGCTGGGTAAAGAAATAATACGCATCGGTAGGAAGTAAACGTAATATGGTATCAATTTCCTTATCTTTTACCATACCCAATACTACATATAAATTACGGTAAACCAGTGTTTTCAATTGTGCCGTTATAAACCGTATCCCCGCTTCGTTATGCGCAGTATCGCAGAGTACGATAGGATTTAGTTGCAGAAACTGCCAACGACCTTTTAAATTTGTCCGCTCTACTACTTCTGAAAAACCGCTACGAATATGGGACTCTTCAATGTTCCACCCTTTTTCGTTCAATAGAGATAAAACAGTCAATACGCCTTTGCAATTTTTTTCTTGGTAAAACCCACCTAATCCTATTTCAAGGGCATCTAATTTAAAGTCATTCGCAAGTGTTGCGGTACAGTTCATTTTCCCTTTATCAAACGTTACACCTTCCAACCTACAATAGTCTTCGGCATATAACAGCGGTGCATTTTTTTGTTTGGCTAGGGTTTCAAAAACCGAACGAGTTTCATCTTGTTTTTCGCCCAGCACAATAGGAACGCCTTCCTTAATAATACCGCCCTTTTCAACGGCAATTTTTGCCAACGTAGCTCCCAGATATTGGGTATGGTCTAAACTGATATTTGTAATAAGGGTCACTTCGGGCAGCAGCACATTCGTAG
>JAYSUZ010000003.1:0-2245 GCA_043718845.1 Cytophagales bacterium | reverse complement strand
AATTGAGAAAGTCCTTCATAAACAGTATCCCAATCTCCAAAAACTTTTAATCCCTCTGGTTTACCATTTAAGATTGCTTCTTGCAGACTAAACATTCCTTTATAGCAAACGTCATGAACAAAATCCATATTCACCCTAGTCATCTCATCTTTTAAAATAAAGTACCCCGTTTTAGTTAAAACAAAGTTATTATTTTCTGAAAGATAAACCACTCCAACACCAAGTCCTGCCTCTAACAATACCCTGGCTCCATAAATAGACAACTTACGTTCTGATGCGACAGCTTCTAATGAGAGTCCAACATCACCATGCTCCAGCAACAACTCCAATATACCTAAATCTCTCAACACCTTCGTTGATTGAAAAATTATTGGCCCCCATGCTATTTTTTGGGCAGCATTCATCGCATCGATTGCTTTTACTTTATCTTCTCTAAAAAACTCCATACTTTAAAACTTTATAATGTATACTTACCTGCAGACCAATAAAACTGTGCAATAGCTTTTTCTAATTTAGCTTTCAATTCAAAAACTTTAATTTTAGAATCAATCATCTTTGCTTCTCTACTGTTCACTAAAAACAAGGTGCTTTCGCCATTTTCAAACTTAGCTTTTTCACCTTCAAATACTATTTTTATATTATCAACTACTTTTTGTTGAAATAGAATCAATTCTTTATAGGTAATAACGTCATTATAAGCAGCAACAAGAGTATTACCTACTTCTCTATTCGCCATCCGTTGATCGTATGCCACTTGTAATAGCTTTAACTTAGCAAGCTGGTAGTTACCTCGTTCTTTCCTTATAAATAATGGCTGAGAGAGCGAAATCGTTACTTTATAATTGTCCGAAATATAATCAATATTTCGGTCTGAACGTAAATTTCCATTTGGGGTATTTAAATATTTTAATCCAACCGAAAAATTTGGCAATAAATTATTATACTTTAATTTTTTGTCAATCTCAAGCTGTCTTACTTTACATCTTATTTTTATTATATCGGGGTGACTTTCTGCGGCATAAACACTCAGTTTTTGAAAAATTGAATCACTCAACGACTCTTTAATTGACGGTTCTTCTGGATACATCGCGACAATTTGTAAAGGCTCACCATTTCCTGTCCATAAATAATTAGAAAGCATCACCTCTGCATTCTGAAAATCATTCAATGCTTTCTGATATTCCAACCAACGCTCTTGCACTACAATCAACGCTTCAGTGCTGTCTATTCCAGCCAAATCGCCTTGAATAATTCTTTCCTTAATACCACTGTACCTGATTTCACCTAGAGCAAATGCCATTTTCAGTTGAAGCATCCGCTGGTATTGGAAATACCATTCCCAATAATCTTTAGACGCATTCAACAAAACTTTATTAATTACTTTTATGCGTTCAAGTTCAGATATCTCCGTTGCAATTTTGGCTTTTTTCACTACA
Source organism: Cytophagales bacterium (assembly GCA_043718845.1). Lineage (GTDB taxonomy): Bacteria > Bacteroidota > Bacteroidia > Cytophagales > Cytophagaceae > JANYCO01. The sequence continues at coordinate 809 of JAYSUZ010000003.1, read as the reverse complement.
GCTCTTCGCTCATCAATGACCATCCCTTGCCCTATAGGAAACTCTAACCCCAAATACCATAGTCCTTCAGGAGGTGTATAATTTGTTGGATCAACATACAAGCCCGAATTTTTTTCAAATCCAGATTTAATATCTGCACCAAACCATAACGGAATTTTCAATCCATTGTCAATATAATCGTAATAGGTAGTACCTTTAAACTCCTTTCGCACATAGTCGAAATCAAATTTCGGATCAAACCCTCCACGTGCTACTCTAAGTTCTTTGAGCGCAAACTCATTTAATAGCAATGCCTGCTTAGCGACAGGGTGATGATTCAGAATAATGGAATAAAAATCCTTAATTGGGAATACTTTTAACGAATCTTCCGCCTTTGCATTAAAGACTAATAATATTAAGTTGCAAAACAACAGTATATAGTTATACTTTCTCATTCTCCATCTGATTTAGTTTTAGAATCCTTCTTCGCATCGGATTTCTTTTCAAAATGATTTACATAATCGGGAGGGAATCCATTGAGTTCTCTCCATATCTCATACCAAATAGGCACATCACTCAACATTGCCCAACCGTATACGCCAGAACCTATAGGTATCAAATTAGGCCATTTTTCTTGCTCCGTGTCGGGCACTACTAATATTCTATATTTCCCTTTCGTATCAATTTTGTCAATCACCTCAATAACTCCACCAAATGTACCAAAGCTAGTGTTGGGCCATCCTGAAAATACCATCGCAGGCCATCCATCAAATTGTAACCGAACTTTTGTGCCATGACTTATCAAAGGCATATCCATAGGTTTTACATAC
>JAYSUZ010000200.1:0-7846 GCA_043718845.1 Cytophagales bacterium | reverse complement strand
GGAATGTCTATGAAATGTGCCGTAGTAGCATAAAAAGAGTTGAATAGCGCATACGTAAAATAGTTTCCAAGATTGTCTGTCCAGAAGTAATAGATAAGGATCATAATATGGGGAAATAAAAAGGCTAAGACCAATACCATCTGTTGTTTAAGGGAAGTGTTGGTGTAAAATCCTAAGGAGAATAAGGAGAAGATCAAAAATACAATAAAGGGAAAATAGAACAGCGAGGCAATGCCTGTAAAGAGTCCTATGTAGAAAAATCGCTCTTCAGTAGTAGCCACTTTGGTCTGGAGGCATATTCTATTGAAGGCGTATATGATAAAGGTACTGCCAAGTAAAACAGGGGAAAGGGTATAGAAATCGAAAAACAAGGACGAAAACAGCACATAAAATAAGGCAGGAAGCATCGTTCGCTCTTTGAAAACTTTGTTTTTGGCCAAGCCATTGGTCAACAGTGCCGCCTGAAGGAAAACCAAAAGGAGCGAAAGTATAAAATATGCCAAAAGCGATTTGCCCCATAGCAAATCGATTAGAAAATAAACAAAGGCGGAAAGCGGCTCAACACTGGTCCAGATTTCGTTGTACAGAGAAAACCCATTTGTCATGCTTTCTCCCACTAAAAGCCACGTAATCTCAGGGTCAGTAAGGGGTATAGAAAGCCAGTAGGCAACCAAACGGATTAATACAAGGAGTAGAAATACGAAGGTGAATTTTACGGGATTATATTTTAAAAATAGTTGTAGCACAGGCTCTTCTTATCAATTGAAAACAAAAATAAGGAATGCAGAAGATTTATTTGTATTTTTGCGAATAATATTTAGCAATTCATGGATACTACAAGGCAACAGAAATATTCGAAACTAATTCTAAAAGAGCTTAGCGATATTTTTCTTCACGATACAAAAGGACTTTTTGGCAACGCGTTTATTACCGTAACCATTGTCCGAGTAAGCCCAGATCTTGGTATTGCCAAAATTTATTTGAGTTTTATGATGGTAGAAGACAAAAAGGCCATGCTCGATATGATCATAAAACAAACAAAGCCTATTCGGAAAATGTTGGGCAATCGTATTGGAAAACAGGCACGTATAATACCTGCCCTTATGTTTTATATAGACGATAGCGTAGACTATGCCAATAGAATGAACGAACTTTTTTCCAAAATAGTGATCCCCAAAGAAGAAGGGAAGGCATAAAAAGACAGCAGCCGTTGCTGGCAGGCAGTGGTTCAACTTTTATGCGTAAGCATCAAACAAAGTGTATTGAACAAGGTATTGTCCGAAATGACACAGCCCGTTTGGAGCATCTCAAAAAGTTCACTTTCCCGATTGCCCTTGAAAGGCTTGTCTGTGGTAAATACTTTTAAAGAGGAAGGCGGCGTATGTGCTGCCTGTACTAGAAAGTCTGGATCGGTAAAATCGATGGCTTCGTTTCCACTTGCTTCTAGAGAAACCACCACCAACTTGTCGGATAAACATTGGAATACGTGCACCGCTTTTTGCGCTCGGTACTCGAGAAAACCAATGTTGCGCAAGATACTCTCGAAGACTACGTCACTAAAAAGAGAAATTATTTTTTCTGCGCCTTCTACATCGTTTACCTTCATTGTTTCCCAATCGCTGGCGGTAATTGAGTTTAATACAAGATAATCTATAAACTCTTTTTCAAGTTCGGCGAGTTCTGGCTTTGTTAATAAACGGTACTTTGGCATTTTTTTAAACAAAAATAAGAAAAATCCTTATTCGAATAGTATGGTCATGTAAGAATCTGTCTGTAGAATATGATTTATATAAAAAAAGAGAAAATTTTAGCGATAATTATCCTTTTAAATTATTAAATAAACTATTTCAATACATCGGTCGCCCTTCTTTTTTGTTCTTAATAAGGTCTTAGAATGCATTTTCCGACAATTTGTATACGATTAGGACGCCAAACCTTACGTAAGAAACGACCATGTAAGATAAAGAAAATACAACTTATGCCGTATAAACCCTTGTACCACAAAACTACTACCACTATGAAAAGTATAACAACCAACGCAATCGTATTCTTGACAATACTCTTAGGAACGATTGCTTCGTCTGCAACGGCACAAAACGTAAAAGACAAAGTACATGCAGTGTTCTTATATAAATTTTCTCAATACATAGAATGGCCATCAGCTGCCAACGATATTTGTACAATAGGAGTAGTGGGCGATTCACCAATTTTGGAAGAACTTCAAAACCTTGCACTTACTAGAAAAAATTTGGTTATCAAAAAATTAGCACCGTCTTCAGATATGAGCGGCTGTCAGTTGGTCTTCGTTACGGAGAATAGCAGTGCACATTTAACCTCTATTTCGGCCAAATTATCTGGAAAGCCGGTATTAGTAATCAGCGAAACAGGTGCTGGAGCAAAGAAATGCGCTGGGATTAACTTTGTGATGGTAGATGAAAAAATGAAATTTGAATTAAATAAAGGCACTATCGAACGTCAGGGATTGAAAGTCTCGGGAGATTTAATAAAATCTTCCATAATAGTAGGTTAGGTTGAGAAAGAGGGGTTTGGTTAGCCTCTAGTAGCACCCATCGTATAGGTGGGTGCTATTTTTGTTGTAGAGATTAAGGTTGAAAGTTCAAAGTTTAGAGTTTAAACCTTCAACCTTCAACCTTAAACTTTAAACCTTCCACCTTCCACTCTACTCTAAATTCTCCGTTACTTCTGCTACCAGATCGTCCATACTTTTGAACTTTTCAAGTACAATTTTTTTGTTTTGGGATTTTAATACCGCGCCGATGTCAAGAATCAATTCCAACGGATCTACTTCGTCTCCCGTAAGCTCCTCGTCAAAATCAATGCCCGCCATTATCAAATCGTTGTCCATACCGATGCACCAATTTTCGATAAAGTCGCTCAACGGAATTTCTACGGGCACGTATCCTTCCCAGTCGTCTTTAGAACAAGCCATTGCAAATTCTTTTTCAGACCAAAAGCAAAGCACTTCTGCCGGTTCTCCGTCTTCGTCTTCAAAATTGATGGAAGATGCTGTAGCATAACCGTCTTCTTTTTCAAGTACCCACACGGTCTCCGTTTCTACTATTTCTTTTATAAATTGTGCATGTTTCATGCTTGAGTCGCTCTCTGTCATATTATTGCGTATATAAATCGTAACAAATTAAATTAATGTTGAACAAAGGTAGAAAGAACTTATTAGTTCAGCAACAAGTTTCCGCTTAGATTGTTTGGCTTTTAAATTTTTAAAAAATGCGTACCTTTAGCGTATGACGCTAGAACATGCACGCTACTTGGATGAAAAAGATCCGTTGAAAGAATTTCGCAAGAAATTTTTAATACCCGTCCTGAATGGCAAACCAACGGTATATTTTTGTGGGAACTCGCTGGGACTTCAGCCCATAAAGACAAAAGAATATTTCAATCAAGAACTAGATACATGGGCGAGCTTAGGTGTGGAGGGGCATTTTCGAGGGAAAAAACCTTGGCTGCATTTTCATAAACTGTTTTCCAAAAGCCTAGCAAAAATAACAGGGGCAAAAACTACAGAGGTGATAGCGATGAATACGCTGACCACTAATTTACATTTGATGCTGACCACTTTTTATCGCCCTACGGCAAAACGATTTAAAATTATAACCGAAGCCGGAAGTTTTTCTTCTGATATATACGCACTCAAAGCGCAGGTGAGACTCCATGGACTAGATCCTAAAAAAACGATACTAGAACTACAGCCTCGCAAAGGGGAGTATACGCTGCGCACAGAAGATATTCTAAAACAAATAGAGAAGCAAAAAGGCAGTCTTGCTTTGGTGATGATGGGTGGTGTAAACTACTTTACAGGACAAGCTTTTGACATGGCTTTGATTAGTAAAGCGGCTCACAAAGTAGGGGCAAAAGTAGGTTTTGACCTTGCCCATGCAGTAGGGAATATTCCGCTCGAATTGCACAAATGGAACGTAGATTTTGCCGTTTGGTGTACCTATAAATATCTGAACAGTGGCCCTGGTGCTGTTGGCGGGGCCTTTATTCATGATACCCATGCAAAAAACAAAAATCTCCCACGACTCGCCGGTTGGTGGGGAAACGAAGAAAAAGATCGATTTTTGATGAAACCCATTTTTCGCCCTACGCCCACTGCCGAAGGCTGGCAGCTGAGCAATGCGCAAGTATTCAACATGATTGCACACAAGGCTTCGTTGGAAATTTTTGACGAGGCAGGTCTAAAAAATCTAGTAAAGAAAAGCCGTAGCATGACCACCTTTCTCGAAGACTTGATAAAGGCGCTGTGTAAAAAAGAGCTGGGCTACAAGATAAAAATTATTACACCCGGAAGTATAGACGAGCGTGGCTGTCAACTTTCGCTGCTGGTTCAAAAAAACGGGGAAGCACTATTTCATGAATTAATGGATGCCGGATTTGTGGTCGACTTTAGAGCGCCAAACGTGATCCGAGCAGCGCCCACTCCGCTCTACAACACCTTTGTGGAAGTATACCGTTTGGCCGAATTTTTATCGGAAGGCTGTACTTATGTGCGATGAGGTGTGTCGCAGTTTCCTTCAGGAGCGCATGCTGGGCCATCTGTTAGGGAAGATTCAGTTGTCGGATTTTTTTGCTGAAATTCTTTATACGACTGGGTTAACGTCGATAAAAACGTCTTCGCATCTTGTGCACCTGAAACCGCATGTTGTTGATTAAAAACAAAGAAAGGAACCCCTTGAACCCCCACTTGTCTGGACTCATAGCTGTCTTGCTCCACTGCTTCGGCGAATAGATTGCTGGCCAATAGTTGTTCGATTTCTATACCGTCCAATCCTATAGATTTTCCTAATTCAGAAAGTACAGCGTGGTCTGCTATATTTTTGCCTTCGGTGAAATAAGCTTTAAACAATTGTTCTTCTGCTTCATCGCCTTTATGGTATTTCTTGGCCAGCTGGATAAGTCTATGAGCATCAAAAGAGTTTGCCACCACCGCTTTATCCAAATGGTATTCTAACCCTTCTTCGGCTGCCATAGCAGTTACATAAGCGCTCATCTGGTTGGTATAGTCAAGACTCCAGCCTTTCTGCTCAGCCAAATATTCGTTGATACTTTTGCCCAGCTCTGTTTTCATAGCCGGATTAAGCTGAAAACTTTTCCATTCAATTTCTATTTTTCCCTTCTCAGGAAACTCCGAAAGTGCTTTCTCAAACCGCCTTTTTCCTATATAGCAAAAAGGGCACATTACATCACTCCAAATCTCTACTTTCATCGTTGCCTGTTCCATGGTTCGCTTCTACTTGTTACGCTTCTTTATCTTTTCAAATTTACATTAATTCAGCAAATTATTGCAAAAAGCCCACCTCATAAGCCATTATAAATTGCTACATTTGCAACAAATTTTGTAAGAACACTACTTTGAATAAAAATCAGACATCCGCTACTCCGACTTTTGACGCTACCGGTTTCGACAATATTGAAATCTTTGGCGCTCGTGAGCACAATTTAAAAAATATTGACGTCGTTATTCCTCGCAATAAACTGGTGGTGATAACGGGCATCAGCGGGAGTGGTAAATCTTCCTTGGCTTTTGATACCATATACGCAGAAGGACAACGCCGCTATATGGAAAGTTTCTCAGCGTATGCCCGCTCTTTTATTGGCAACATGGAAAGGCCGGATGTAGATAAAATAAATGGCTTAAGCCCTGTCATTTCTATAGAACAAAAAACAACTTCCCGCAACCCTCGTTCTACAGTAGGCACTGTGACCGAAATATACGACTTCTTACGGTTGCTTTACGCAAGGGCTGGAGACGCGTATTCGTATGTAACAGGCGAAAAAATGATTCGTCAATCGGAGGATCAAATTATTACACACATACTGACCACCTTTGCAGCAAAAAAAATAAGCCTACTCGCTCCCATGGTAAAAGGACGAAAAGGGCATTATAGAGAATTGTTTGTTGAAATTTTGAAAATGGGTTTCAATAAAGTGCGTATCGATGGCGAGATTCTAGACCTCGTGCCCAAAATGCAGGTAGATCGTTATAAAATTCACGACATCGAAATCGTAATAGACCGACTTATGGTGGACGAAAACGACCGCTTCCGTATGGCACAGTCTGTGCAGACTGCCCTAAAGTATGGAAAAGGGGTGATGGTAGTAGTGCCACACGACGAAAAAAAAGACGGTAAGGCACAATTCTTCTCCAAATTTTTGATGGACCCCCAATCAGGAATTGCTTACGACGAGCCCGCGCCTAATATGTTTTCGTTTAACTCTCCTTACGGAGCCTGCCCTACGTGTAATGGACTCGGCAATATCGAAGAACTAACAGAAGCCTCTATTATGCCCGACCGAAACCTGTCTATAGCAGGAGGGGGAATAGCGCCACTTGGTGAGTATAGAGATATTTGGATGTTTCGTCAGCTCGAAGCCATGACGAAAAAATACAAGTTGAAACTTACGGTCCCTATAAAAGATATTCCAGAAGATGTTTTACAATTAATTTTATACGGCACGGCAGCCTCTACAGAAAAAACAGGCGCAAAATATACGTTCGAGTTTGACGGTATTATAAACTACCTTCAGCATTTCGACGAAAATGGATCCGACTATGCGATGGATTGGCTTGGAGAATACAAAACCACCACTACCTGCCCCAGTTGTAATGGCGAACGATTGAAAAAAGAATCGTTGCATTTCAAAATCGATTCGAAAAACATTTCGGAGCTGGCCATGATGGACATTACCCACTTAAATGCATGGTTTGATGGGTTGGAAAGCAGGTTAAGTTCCAAACAAAATATCATAGCCGTTGAGGTACTAAAAGAAATTCGTAAACGTATAGGCTTTTTACTCGACGTTGGCCTAGATTACTTGACCTTAAACAGACCACTTAGAACCTTGTCTGGAGGGGAAACGCAACGTATACGATTGGCTACACAAATCGGTACACAGCTGGTAGGCGTTTTGTATATTTTAGATGAGCCCAGCATAGGGCTTCATCAGCGCGACAATGAAAAATTGATCAAAGCACTAAAAGACCTCCGCGATATTGGTAATACGGTAATTGTAGTAGAGCACGACAAGGATATGATGCTGCACTGCGACTATATTATTGATATTGGCCCTGGAGCAGGACGGCATGGCGGATCGGTGGTAGCGGCAGGTACTCCAGAAGAATTTAGGAAACACGATAGCCTTACGGCGCAATACCTTTGGGGAAAGAAGAACATTGAAATCCCTGAAAAGCGAAGAGAAGGAAACGGCCAAACCATAATCCTAAAAGGTGCTACAGGAAACAACTTAAAGAATGTAACCCTAACGTTGCCGTTGGGCAAAATGATTTGTATAACTGGTGTTTCAGGAAGTGGTAAATCTTCTCTTGTGCACGATACGTTGTTTCCGATATTAAACAAACACTTTTTCCGTGCTCGGAAAGATGCCTTGCCCTACAAAGAGATTATAGGGTTAGAGCATATTGATAAAGTAATCGAAGTAGACCAGTCGCCGATAGGGAGAACACCGCGCTCTAACCCGGCTACGTATACAGAAGTTTTTACAGAGATAAGAAATCTATATACCCAGCTTCCAGAAGCAAAAATAAGAGGGTATAAACCAGGGCGGTTCTCGTTTAACGTGAAAGGTGGACGCTGCGAGGCCTGTGAAGGTGCGGGTATGAAGGTAATAGAAATGGACTTCCTACCCGATGTACACGTGCCTTGTGAAACCTGCAAAGGAAAACGCTACAACCGCGAAACATTGGAGATACGGTTCAAAGGCAAATCAATAGCCGATGTGCTGGACATGACCGTAGAGCAAGCAGTAGAATTTTTTGACAGTCAATTGTATATTATTAGAAAAATTC
>JAYSUZ010000199.1:0-7857 GCA_043718845.1 Cytophagales bacterium | reverse complement strand
TTATTTGGTAAAGAGCAATGTACAAGCCTTGGGTGGAGAAATTGAAATTTTCTCTGAACTAAACAAAGGGTTACAAGTGCTGATTAAATTTCCTCTAGAGTAGTACTAGATGAATAGCATTGGTGTCTTCACTATAGCCGTCAACTTAATGGGAAAAGAACCCGATTGGGTTCAACTATTTATAGTAATAATGAATCAAAAGGATATTCGACCCCTTGGGGTCGCACAATTTAGCACAACAAAGTTTTATAATCATGCAATCCATTCTGGATTATAAACATTATTGCCTTAAGTTGACGGCTATGGCGTCTTCACAAACGACAGCGAAGAATATTTTTAATTTTAAGAATAATTTTCGAATCGCTATCTATCTATTGCGCCCTTTGCGATAATCTTTGCGCCCCTTGCGTTAAAATGATTATTTTATTTTTCAATAATAATCCTGTTTTAAATAATCTGCCAATAGTTCTTCATTTTCAAAAATGTCTTGAAGAATACTTTGTTCGTATTTAATCGATTTTTTAAGGTGCGTCTTTTCAGATTTTAGAAATTTATCCAGCGATTTTTCATTGTTAATCGGTATTCCATACGAGGCATTTATAATTTCGAGATGTTGGTTTTCTAATTCAGCCGCTTGTTTTCTCAATACCGCGTTGTAGCCTTTTAAATCGCTATCGTCTAACGAATCTTCTACTAAGCCATACTTGGCCTGTAAAATCAATAAAGTAAGCATGTCTTTATTTTCGTAGGCAAGCGTCACTTCTTTAATAGCTTCCGTTTTTTCTGTTTTTTTGGATTCGTCCATTTCCCTGTCCGGATGAAGTAATTTTACCAAAGAAGTATACACCGAACGAATGGATTTGCTTAGTTTATCGTGCAATTGTTCCGCTTTGGAGTCTTTTCCTTTAGTGCTTTTCGATTGTCTATTGTTATCTTTTTGGTAAGCGGCTTCTTCTGCTATTTTAGCCTTTATTTTTTCTACTACTTCGGGGTCGTTTAAGTCTACCGATTCGTTTTCATCCATTTCAATTCCATAATGTTCCCATAAAAAATCTCTGGCGGCTTCTTGTTCGTTTTCGAATTTTTCTTCTTTCAGTTCGTCTACGTCAGCACCAGTATGACGTGCAAAGATGACCATCAATTCTTTCTCTTGTGTTTCGTCTACCTGGAAACTATGAAACAATTCATTTATTCTAGTTAGAATTTCTTCGGCGAGTCGCGCTCTTATTCTTTTGGAAAACTTAGTCCGATCGTATGCCCAGTCTAATGCCCTTATTTGACTGAGCTTTACGGCACACAATTGAATTACGAGCGGTAGTACATGTTCGTTTTTTTGTTGGTTAAATTTCGAAGCCAATTGCTTTTTCTCTTCGATCATTTTTTTTAGCAGTTCTATTTTCTCTAATAGTTTATGAAACTGCTTATGTTCTTTAGAAGCCTTTGGAGCATCCGTATTCGTATGAAGGGTAGATTTTTGAAGCATTGGGTGTTCTTGATTTTCAAAATAACGAAGCTCGTATTTTGGGTTATTAATTATATACAAATATAAGATACAATTTTATAGTTGCGTATTAAATTTTAGGAATAGAATTCCAATTTGATACAGCGTATAAAGGAATGACATTTATTGTGGAATAATGTGAATAGTTTTCTAAGGAGAATCGTATTCCCAACGATTTATTTTTCTCTTTTAGAAATTGGTGCATACTTTGCATAGATCCTTTTTTGGAAGATTTGACTTCAATCGGTATAATAGCGTTTTCTTTTTGTACCACATAGTCTACCTCGGCGTTCCCACTTGAAGTTTCTCTATGCCAATAATACAGCGCCTGCTGTTGATAACAAGAGGCTGATTTTAATAATTCTAGTCCTACATACAATTCTGCAATGGATCCTTTATTTATAATAGTGGAATCTTCCTCAAATAATAGTTCTGAAATAGTAAGTCCTAGTAAGCGTTGAAATATTCCCGTATCAAAGAGTAGTAGTTTGCGTTTTTTTGTATCTATTTCTGCACCTAAAGGAATTCCATTGGAGGAAGAATGCGTAACCGTAATAACTAAGCCAGCCATGATTAATAAATCTAAAGCTTCTTTAATTTGTTTGTGATTTGCTTCTGTTGTTATGTTTGTATATTTAAATTTTCCTCCCATTTGTTGTGTCGCAGATTCGAATACTTCTGTTAATCTAATGGCGGGTACCTTCTTCTTGTATTTTGTAAAATCTGCTTTTATAGAAATTATCAAATCGTCCAAACTGCGTTGACATGCTTGTAAATCTCTTTTTTCGGCATATAAGGCTACGACTTCTGGCATGCCTCCTAATAGAATAAATCGTTTTAATAAATTCAGGGTTTTGTCGTGAATGGGCGCAGGGAAAGGATTTTGTAAGGATGTTCTTTGCTTAGCGTTTACGAGTGCCTGTTCTCCAATAGCGGTTAGAAATTCATCAAACGAAAACGGATAAACGAACATAGACCGCACTCGTCCCACACCGAAGGAAGGCAATTCGCTTAATGCAAATTCTAATAAAGAACCTGCTGCGATTACATGCAATTCAGGGTATTTTTCATAAAAAAAACGTAAAGAAGAAATAGCAGGAATACAGGTTTGTATTTCATCTAAAAATACTAATGTTTCTCCTGCAATCACAGGGGTTTGGAATAGAGCGGCTAGATTTTCACATAATTCTTGAGGAGATAAATTTCCTTCAAATAAAATGTGAGCCTGTGGATTTTCTTCGAAATTCACTTCTAGGAAGTACTTGAATTTTGAAGAAAGTGCCTTTACCGCAGAAGATTTACCTACTTGCCTAGCACCTCTTAATAACAAAGGTTTTCGATGTTTTTCTTCCGACCAACGAAACAATTCTAAGTCTATATTTCTTTTAAAATACATTTTTCACAGGGTTAAAAATGATTATTTTCCATTTTTCACACCCTAAAATACTAGTATTTTTCCATTTTTCACAGGGTTAAATTGTTTTTTTTGTTATAGTAATGATTATTTATGATTAATTTATTGATAATGAATTTATTATAAATAAAATCACTGTTATTCATAAAACGTCACCTCTCCATTGTCCATATCGTAGTAGGCGCCTATTATTTTTATTTCTCCTTTTTCTTCCATTTCTCTTAAAATTGAACTTTGGGCACGAACATTATCAACGGAAATATGAATGTTTTTATGCACTACCAAATCCACAAATTCAGGGTTTTTGGAACTTTGTTTTCCTTCATAATGACTGCATGCTTCTACTGCAGGCGTAATTTTTTTTAGCAAAGCCGTGAGATTGCCCATTTCTACTTTGTCAATTGCCCCTTTGATGGCACCACAGTATTCATGCCCCATCACCAACACAAGTTTGGCTCCCGACACTTTGCAGCTAAACTCCATAGAACCAAGAATATCTTCGTTCACAATATTGCCCGCTATACGCGCTACAAACATATCTCCGATTCCTTTGTCGAATACGTCTTCAATAGGCACTCGAGAGTCTACGCAGGAGAGTACTATTGCTTTTGGGAATTGTCCGTTTACACCATCTCGGATTTGTTTGGAGTGGTCTCTCATGGTGAGGGAGCCAGAAGTAAAGCGCTTGTTGCCTTCTTTAAGGCTATTGATTACATCGTCTGGAGTAAGCTGCTGCTGCTCTTCAGCACTTAGTACTTTTTCTATTAGGGGATTTTGTTTCATATGATGTTTGATAGTTAATTTAGATAATCGCAATTGGGTAAAAAAAACAGTTTCGTAAGACTATTTTTTAACGGCATCTCAATATGTAATAATGTTAAATATAACGATATAAGCCTTATAATAGGGTGTAATTTTGTAATAATTTATAGCTTTTTAGTTAGCTCGACTATAAATCTGTAACTGTTTAATAATCATTAAATTATTTTTTTTTTCGTCAATTCAATAGCCTTATTTATTCGCTCTTTAAGTTCGGTCAAATCTACAGGTTTGCTCATAAATTCTGAAGACGCTGTTTCTAGCGTTCTCTCTTTGATGGATTCATTTGAATTTCCAGAAACGTAAATAACGGGAATTTCTGAAAACTTACGTATTTCTAGCATCGTTTGAATACCGTCAATACTTCCCAAAATCTTAATGTCCATTATTATCAAGTCTGGATGGTTTGTTTGTACCGCATCAATTGCTCCTATTCCATTCGATTGTACTTCTAAAACAATATGGTCTAGTTTTTGCAAATTTCTTTTTAGCGCTAATGCCAAAATCATATCGTCTTCTACTATCAGTATTTTTGCCATAGTCCTAAATTTTAAATTGTATTCGTATTGAAAGCCCCTCTTTATTATTGATTTCGATATTGCCGTTAAGTTGCTGCGTCAATGAATTTATAAGCGTATATCCAAGCGTGCATGGATTTGTAAGTTGATTTATATTTTCTACACCTTTGCCATTATCGGACACCGATAAACTATAAATTTCTGATTTTTTGGACAATGAAATTATGACTTCACCACTGTCGGATGGATTAAATGCATGTTTAAGTGCATTTGATAGAAGTTCATTTAGTATTAATCCACAAGGCATTGCTTTCTCCAATTCAAATTCGATAGCGTCCAACTCGATTTCTACGGTTATATTTTCTGACGTATACGTTTCACATGATTTTTTGATTATTCCTTCTAAGATTTTTTCAATTTTTATGCTAGGAGAGGGAGCTGTAGTATAAAAAAAGTCATTAATGTGTGCTATGGCAAATATCCTTTGTTGGAAGGAACGAAATGCAATTTGGTCTTTTGTATTTTCAAATGCATCACTATGCAAATCAATCATCCCTAGCACCACTGCCATGTTGTTCTTTATTTGATGAATGAGTGCTCGCTGCTGGATTTCTTTCGCCTCCAATAAATTGCTTAAGTTTTCACTGGGTGATCTTTCCTCTGATACACTAGTGTAAATAGAACTATGGCCTACGTATTTTCCGAAGTTGTCAAATATAGGTTTTCCGAAGTCTTCAAACCGATAATAGTTACTCCTTTTATCTCTTATTCGTACCTGACAAGAATAATTTAGTTGCGCTTCCGTTGCCGCATTTATTTTTTTTAAATATACTTCTCGATCGTCTGGGTGTATATTTTTTTGCCATTCAATACCCTTTTCTTCAAGGATGAATTTTCCTGTATACGTTGACCAATATTTATTTACATAAATACAATTACCGCGACTGTCCGATGATTTGACAAGTATTGGTAGGTCGTCTAACCATTCTGAAATAACATGTTCATTTAGATTCTCCGTCACGAATATCGTTGGTAAAATTTAGCAGTAAAAACAATATCTCTTAGTGAATAAATAGTATACATCCTTTTAAAATAAAAAAGAGCAGTCTTATTTTTGTGCAATTTACATATTTTTTATTTATATTTAATTATAATAAAAGAATGATAACTATTTTAATGCTCCTCGAAGGGTTTTTTTATACGTATAAATACCTATTGAAATTTCAAGAGCGTATATACATAAGTGCAAAAAAAGCGAATTGAAAGGGACAATGAGTGAATACTTGATTGAATTTTCAACCCGAAGATTCTTTTTATCGTATTATTTATATTATGACCGAAGAAATAAAAAATGAAATAGAATTACGTAAAAAAAATGAAGAGCTAAAGCTCTTAAACGAAGAATTAGATACTTTTGTATACCGCTCTTCACATGATTTACGAGCACCACTTACTTCTGTATTAGGACTTACCTCTGTAATTGAAGACGAGACCGATTTACATAAAATATATTATCTTAATTTCTTAATAAAGGAAAGTGTGGAGCGTTTGCTGAAAGTAACAGACGATATGGCCGATTATTCTAGAAATGCACGTATGCCTATAACAATAGAGCCAATTGATTTTTATTCTTTAGTTGACGGAGCAATACAGGCACACCATTTTATGGAAAATTTTCAGCGTCTAAAAATAAATATTGAGATGCCAGAAAATTTACCGCCCATTCTTATGGAGAAAAAGAGAATGGAAATCCTTATTAATAACGTACTTTCCAATGCGGTGAAGTATCTTGATACAGACAAAGAATATTCCTATCTAACGATTAGCGTAAAAATTAATAAGGATTCGTTCTTATTAGTTTTCGAAGATAACGGGTTAGGAATTGAAGAAATATACCAAGACAAAATTTTTGATATGTTTTATCGGGCAAATGCTTATTCTCTTGGTTCTGGATTAGGGTTGTACATTGTGAAAGGCATCGTAGAAAAACTCAATGGAAACGTAACGATGTTTTCTACGTTTGGAAAAGGGACGACGTTCACATTTACAATTCCATTATAAAAAATAACTCATTATGCATATGAAAATAAATAAAATAGTACTCTTGGACGATGATCCAATTGTGAACGTAATAAATGAACAGTTGCTTAGAAAGTATAGCGCATCCAAACAATACATCGTCTGTCGTACGAGTAAGGAGGCGATAGACTATATCAATAGTGCAGATCCTGTACCTGAAATCGTAATTATAGATTTGAATATACCACTTGTAAATGGATTTGAATTTCTAGATTTATTTTATTCAAAATTTTTTAATAATGTATCGGTATACATCCTTACGTCTTCTATCAACCCTATTGATCTTAATAAATCACGTCAATATCCTTTTGTGAAAGGATATTTAAAAAAACCACTTACTCGAGAAATAGTTCAAGAAATAATAGCTGCAAATTAAAATGACAGATAAAAAGAAAAAAATGTCAACAATTGGAGGAGCAAAGGATGAAGTGAATGAGGAAGAAAAGCAAAAAAAGGAATCGTCGCTAAATTTTTTAGATGAAAAAGATGTATTCAAAATTGTACTGAGCCAAATGCAAAGTCAGCTGGTACAGTTGAAAGAGCAAGAGATTTCTATAATTAAAGGGAAAGCATTAGCATTGTTGGAAGGTGAAGAAAAAGAAAGAGTACGTGTTTCAAGAGAAATTCACGATGGTATAGGACAGATGTTAACGGCCATTAAATTAGCCGCAAATTTTATTCAAGGGCAAGATGAATTAAAACAAGAGTTGAAGAAGATGATTGACGATACTATTTCTGAAGCGCGCCGCGTATCGTTTGATTTAATGCCAAGTGTATTGTTGAATTTCGGACTTGTTTCATCCGTAAAAATACTATGTGAAAATACAGAAAAATACGCTGGAATTTGCGTAAATCAATCGTATGATGACAGTATTATACTTACTACTATTTCATTTGAAAAGGCTGTAACTCTCTATAGGCTTATACAAGAAGCTTTAAATAATATATTTAAGCACGCTAATGCTAAAAAAATAACTATAAAAATAGAAAACCATATGCAATGTATTCACGTACTAATTGAAGACGATGGTGTAGGTTTTGATGTGGATCATAAAACAAAAGAAGCAACTACAAGTAAGGGATTATCAAGTATGCACCAGAGAGCCGAGCTTAGCGGAGGAACATTCACCATCGAATCAAAAGAAGGAATCGGAACGATAATAAAAATCGCAATTCCGATTTAACCAGGAGTTAATTTAAATAGTACACTATCGGAGTGCTACTAAATTGAGAAAAAGATAGTAAAAAAGAGAGTACCTTTACTATAATTATAACTAAACACAGATACCTAATTATTGTTAACTAATTATAATTTATGACAAATATAAAACTTGCAATTTTGGACGACCACAAATTAGTAAGAAAAGGATTTTGCCTTATTTTGGATAGTATTCCAGATTTTAGTGTAGTGCTAGAAACCGATAAAGTAGAAGAGGTTTCGGACCTTATTAAAAATGATTGTCCTGATATTTTATTGTTAGACATTTCTATGCCAGAGCATAATGGATTGGATTTGATTCAGCGAT
>JAYSUZ010000198.1:0-1589 GCA_043718845.1 Cytophagales bacterium | reverse complement strand
TTCTAATGGAATGCGGCCTTGACCCTGGCATAGACCATCTTTCGGCTATGGAAGCGCTAGACGATATTAAAGAAAAAGGAGGAGTCGTCACGTCTTTCAAATCGTACACTGGAGGGCTCTTAGCACCCGAATCGGATAATAATCCTTGGAACTATAAAATTACTTGGAACCCTCGAAATGTGGTATTGGCAGGACAAGGAACCGTAAAGTACTTGGAAAACAACCAATACCGCTACATCCCCTACCACCGCCTTTTTACCACCACCGAAACACTAAGAGTGGAAGGTTTTGGCAATTTTGAAGGTTATGCCAACCGTGATTCACTGAAATATAGAGCTACTTATGGCCTAGCGCATGCCGCCACTTTTCTGCGTGGTACGCTTCGAAAACCAGGTTTTTGCGAGGCCTGGAACCTACTTGTTCAGCTAGGGCTTACAGACGACTCTTTTGTAGTAGAAAATTCGGAAAACATAACCTGGTACGACTTTACACTTTCTTTTCTTAGAAATAAAAAAGATAAAAAAATAAACCATCTCTTGGCAGCCCTCATCAATAAAGGACCAGGTGCTCAAGAAATCCATAAGCTAAAATGGCTAGGCTTGCTGGACCATACAAAAACAGGCTATCCCAACGCCACTCCTGCCCTATTGCTTCAGAAGCGACTGGAAGAGAAGTGGGCAATGCAGCCCGAAGACAAAGATATGATTGTGATGCAACACATCTTTGTTTATACGATTGCCTCTAAAACATACAAAAGGACGGCTACACTCGTATTGAAGGGTGAAAATAAGGAACAAACTGCTATGGCCAAAACAGTGGGATTGCCCCTAGGAATAGCGGCTATGATGGTGCTGGAAGGTAAATTAAAATTGTCTGGAGTGCACTTGCCGTTGGCGAAGGCGCTCTATATACCGATGCTCGAAGCGTTGAAAGAAAATGGTATAACCTTTACTACCGTAGACGTAGCTTTGAACGAAGGCGGCAAGGCGGAGGATTAAAAATAATGTTGTAATTTTGCTATTGAAATAACCCTACAGAATATAGTACTATGCGTAGACCAAGAAGAAATCGTAAAAATCCAGTTATAAGAGACCTAATAAGGGAGCACGAAGTGACGGTAAGAGATCTTATTTACCCTCTATTTTTGACAGGAGGAGCGAACGTGAAAACCGAAATAGTATCGATGCCCGGAATATATAGATTTTCAGAAGATCTTTTATTGAAAGAGATAGAAAGCTGTATGAAACTAGGGCTAAGAATTTTTGCTCCTTTTCCCAATATTGAAGACGCCTTAAAAGACAAATACGCCACGCTGAGTTACGACCGCAATAATATTTATTTAAAAGCGATAAAAAAAATAAAAAAAGAGTTTCCAGAAGTAGTTCTAGTGACAGATGTAGCCATGGATCCCTACAGCTCAGACGGACACGACGGGATTGTCGAAAATGGGGAGATTCTCAACGACGAAACGATTGAAATATTAGGCAATATGGCACTCGCACAAGCCGATGCCGGGTCGGATATTATTGGGCCATCGGATATGATGGACGGACGTGTAGGAGCGCTACGCCAAATGCTTGACGAAGCAG
>JAYSUZ010000197.1:0-7884 GCA_043718845.1 Cytophagales bacterium | reverse complement strand
TTTTGGACTAATAAACCTTACCTTATTAAACCAATTGAAAACTTCTTTCCAATCATACACATCAACGCAAAAACAGTACTAATAGTTCGGGAATACTTGATAATCATAATAATAAGGATAAAAGAGGGAGTTTCTATAAGTAAGTTTTTGGTCTTATTAGGACGTAGATTTCTGATGTAAGAATTGAATCTTTTAAAAAAAGAGCTAGTGCTTATTTTTCAAAATTTTCAAGAAGTTTAACAACTTTTTTTTGTTAAATATTTGCTAATTAGTAAGTTGTAATTTGCATTTTAAATATTCTATTTTGGAGTAGGGATTGTAATATTCTATTCTATTTGCATCTTTTTCGCTGTCTTTTATGGTCTTTTTCTTACCCCATTTATAGATTTTCTCAATGGACACCTGTAATATTTCAGCAATCTTTTCTAGTCAATCTGCCGTTGTGGAAATTTGTCCTCGCTCTATTTTTTTATACGTAGAGTAGTCAATAACCAAAACTTATGCTATCGATTCAACAATTTTAATTATACACCTAAAAGTTTTTTAAGGTGTATAATTAAAATTATATAATATCCTCTATTATATAAATTACTGTATTGTTGATTTATAGGTGTTATTTTTCTTATTTTCTTAGTAAAAATGCTTTTAAATCATTGAATTTATTACCTATTAAAATAGATTTCTTCTCTTTCAATAGGACTGCTTGTAATTTTTCAGGGATTTCAATTTTTTCTTCTATTACAGCTTCTACATCATCGACAAATTTTGCTGGGTGGGCGGTGGCAAGGAAAACGCCAATACTGTTGTCTTGTTTAGATTCGTTAAGGTATTCTTTTAAGCCAAGGTAGGCTACGGCGGTATGTGGACACATTACATACCCAGACTGGCTGAATACTGTTTTCATGGCGCTTTTTGTTGCTTCGTCTGTATAGGCTTTGCCTACTATTTCAGACTTCGTCTTTTCTAAGTCGTAATCGAAGAAGGCTTGAATGCGGGCGAAATTGCTTGGATTGCCTACATCCATTGCGTTCGAAAGTGTAGCGATAGAAGGTTTAGGTTCGAATAATCCTGTCCAAAGGTAGGAAGGAACGATAGCGTTTGCATTTGTGGCGGCAATAAATTTTGCTATTGGGAGCCCCATTCTTTTTCCTATTATTCCTCCGCATAGATTTCCAAAGTTCCCGCTTGGGGTGCAGAATACAAGCGGTTTTCCTAATTTTTTAAGTTGCGCATAGGCATAGAAATAATAAAAAGACTGAGGAATAAGTCTGCTGATATTTATGGAATTTGCCGAAGAGAGGTTCATCTTTTCATTTAATTCTTTATCGAGAAAGGCTTCTTTTACCATAAGTTGGCAGTCGTCGAATGTGCCGTCTACTTCAAGTGCCGTAATATTTTGACCTAGCGTGGTAAGTTGTTTTTCCTGAATATCGCTTACTTTTTTGCTTGGGTAAAGAATGGTGACACTGATCCCTGGCATGTTTAGGAATCCTTGTGCTACAGCACTTCCTGTATCGCCAGAAGTAGCCACCAATATATTTATTTTTTTAGTTTCTTTTTGTAAAAAATACGAAACCAAATTTGCCATAAATCGGGCTCCAAAGTCTTTAAAAGCAAAAGAAGGGCCATGGAAGAGTTCTAATACATAAAGATTATCAACGATATGCACTACCGGCGCGTCAAAGGTGATGACCTTAGCGATAATTTTTCGCAGGTCGGCTTCTGGAATATCCTCGCCAATCAGTGCATTGCTAACTTCAAATGCGATTTCTTGGAAAGACAAGTGCTCGATTTTATCAAAAAAATCGTTTGAGAGTGTCGGAATTTCCGTAGGCATATACAATCCATTGTCGGATGGAAGACCTTTAAATACAGCTTCTTTCAGGCTTACGGTTTCGTTTTTATTTTTGGTACTGTAAAGTTTCATTTTATAATAATGTTACAACGGAGGCAAAGATAGGAATTTATTTAAGTCGTAAAAATTCAAGTTGTGAATAAAGCAGTGTCTAAATTAAAATTGTACTAACTTTGATGGTCTATGGCAGTTGTGAAATCAAACTTTGTTCTATTGAAAAGCCTACTCATAGGGGTTGTACTAGTAGGCTTATATTTGTTGTACCAGGTTACGTTAGGCACCAATGTTAAGATTAGTGCGGATACGTATTATTTTTTTGTATCGGAAAGGTATACGCCGAAGATGGTGGCGGATACGCTCAAGAAGAGAGGGTTCTTGAAAAGTCGCTGGTCGCTAAGGATTATGGCTTCTTTGAAGGGATTGGAAGAAATTGAGGCAGGGATGTATGAAGTGAAAAAAGGTTGGAGCAATGCTGAATTGATTGAACATTTCAGGCAGTACCATCCAAAGCCTACAATTTTCATTACAGTACCTTCTCTACAGAGTAGAAATTCGCTTATTAGAGCTGTTTGCAGGGGTACGGCGATTTCTCCGGAGGCTATTTGGAAGTTAATAAAGGATAAAAAATTTACAAAAGAATTGGGTGCGTTGAACGAAGAATCTATTTTCAGTATTTTTATTCCAAGGTCGTATCGAATTTATAAGAAATGTACAGCCAAAGAACTCTTAGAGCGCTTTTATCAGGAGTATTTGTTGTTTTGGAACGAAGAGCGGATGCGTTTGGCAGACGATATGAGGTTAAAGCCATCTCAGGTGTGCACGTTGTCTTCGATTGTGTATTCGGAGACCAAGTCAAAAGAAGAAATGCCCATCATAGCTGGGGTGTATTTGAATAGAATTAGGATCAACATGAGGCTTGAATCCGACCCTACGCTGCTCTATGCGTCAAGGAAGTTTGGCTCCAAACGAGTGCTTTTTAGGGATAAGAATGTAAGTTCACCATATAATACGTATAAGAACAAAGGCTTGCCTCCTGGGCCGATCTATACCGTTCCGTCTTGGGTGATTGACAAAGTATTGGAGTACGAAGGGCATGATTATTTGTATTTTTGTGCCAACCACGACTTCTCGGGCGAGCATCTTTTTGCGGAAACGTTTGAGGAGCATAAAGAAAATGCCAAAAGATACCGTGAAAAGCTGGATAAGGAGAATATTTACTAAGGCCAAACAGGAGCTTTTTGGTTGTTTTTTAGTTTATTTTCTACTTCTCATAATTTTCTTATATTTACAAAAACGATTTAATACATGGGAATTTTCATTCATACAAAAATTAAAATACTAGAGAAAGGTACGGGTTTGCCACTCTCGGGTGCGGCATTTTCTGTTAAACTTTTCGACAAAGATCCTATTTCAGATGATTTGCTAGGAGAGGCTTCGCCAGACAATGCAGGGGATGTAGAAATAAAAGTTGATCTAGATATGATTAAATCTGCGGATACACCGTTTGAGGAATTCCCGGATTTGTATTTTATTGTTTATAAAGATGGAATACATTACTTTAAAAGTCCTTTATTAGACGATATTGACACTGAAAAGGAAGCGAAATTTAGTTTTACAGAGGGTAGAGTACTTGATTTAGGTACTTATTTAATCTAGGCATACACCTAAATAGTGCACTAAATCGTTTGTATTTATATGCGAAAAGTAGTTTTGGTAAGTAGTTGTCTTTTTTTTCTATTGCTGCGTTATTCCTTTGGTCAAACAGCTAAGGATACACTGGTGAATAGCTATTTAGAAGTTGCCAAAACGAAAATTGAAGCACAAAAATTTACGGAGGCAAATGATATTTTCAAGAAAATATTTGCATTAAAGGCGCCTATGCCTGATGATCTGGCGTATTATTATGGGTTTACATTATTAAATCTTAAGAAATACGCTCAGAGTCGTGTAGCACTTTCTAAGTATTTGGAATTGCAGGGTGAGCAAGGGCCGCTCTCCCTCAAGGCAAAGGAAGCGCTTTTATTAGCCGATTGCAAAGAGACGGGATATTATGACGACTCTATCGAGTGCGATATTTGTTTTGGAGATTCTACGGTAGATATAGCCTGTAGAAATTGCAAAGGAAGAGGGATTGAGGTTTGCGCCTTATGCAAAGGAACGGGAGTAGTGACTTCGGGTACTAATTTCGCCACTACTTATCGGACTTGCCAACGCTGTGCAGGAGAGAAAATAATAAAGTGTACCGTTTGTAAGCAAACGCTCAAAGAGAAAATAATTTGTTATAGTTGTAACGGTAAGGGGAGAAGGAAAATAAAGAGAAAATGCTAACTTGTGCATTGGAATAGCAGTATGATTAAAGAAAAGAATCTGTCACCTACAGCAATACCTATCAACGAAGGGTTATTGCTTTTTATTTTAGCGGCTATAAACTTCACTCATATTATGGATTTTGTGCTAATGGCGCCGCTGAATCCTATTCTGTCGATTACATTATCGATTAACCCCCAAGAGTTCAGTTTTCTTCAAGCATCTTATGCGATAAGTGCGGGGCTCGCTGGTATTATAGGTTCTTTCTTTGTAGATAAATACGATCGTCGTGCGACCTTGTTGTTTCTCTATTTAGGGTTTACGATAAGTAATCTTGCGTGTGCACTAGCGCCAGATTATTATACGTTGATGACCTCCAGAATCATGGCAGGATCTTTTGGTGGCATTTTAGGCTCTGTCATCTTATCCATCGTAGGGGATGTTATTCCTCAAGAGCGCCGAGGCAAGGCTACTGGGATTGTGATGAGTGCTTTTGCGGCGGCTTCGGTGATAGGAATCCCTATAGGCATAAGGCTTGCCAATAGTTTTGACTGGCATGCTCCTTTTTATTTTCTTACTATCTTAAGCTTCCTTGTACTGCTGTTTACATGGTTGAAAATGCCTTCGATTACGTCTCATCTCACGAATCCAAATCCTGCTACTACTATTCAAAAGATTAAAACATTATTTCTGAACACAAACGTTCGCTGGTCGTTTTTATTTACATCGTTATTGATGATTTCAGGCCTCGTGGTAGTGCCCTTTCTATCCGACTATTTTGTTAAAAATGTAAAATTGGATCGCTTAGACTTAGACTATGTTTATTTCTTCGGAGGGCTTGCTACGGCTATCTCTGGGCCATTGACAGGTAGGTTGGCGGATAAATATGGAAAGCCAAAAGTGTTTCTGATTGCTGCTGTTATTTCTATACTTCCCATCTATATTGTAACACACCTTCCGGAATCAAATTATTTGCTGACACTTTCGATGAGTAGTTTGTTCTTTGTCTTTTTTGGCGCACGTTTTGTGCCCGCTATGTCCATGATGACTTCAAGTGTAGCGATACAGCAGAGAGGAAGTTTTATGAGTATCAATTCGTCGGTGCAGCAATTTTCTTCTTCTATTGCAATTCTTATTGCTGGGGCTATTGTGGTCAATAATGCGCATGGCGAATTAGAAAATTTTGGTGTTTGTGGTGTTATTTCTATCGTGGCTACGGTCTTATGTATTTTAGTTTCGTTTAAGGTAAAACAAATTTCTTGAGATGAAAAAAAATAAAAGTACTACTGAAGCATGGCTTCAGGCGCTTCGCCTTCGTACGCTGCCTTTGGCAATAGCGAGTATTAGCATGGGCGGCTTTTTGGCTGGGGCTTATGGCAGTTTCAGACTCGATGTTTTTTCGATGTGTATCCTTACCACCATCCTTCTTCAAGTGCTTTCTAATCTCGCAAACGATTATGGAGATTTTGTAAACGGAGCAGATTTGGTAGGACGTATTGGGCCCGAAAGAGCCGTTCAATCTGGAGCGATAAGCCCAGGAAGTATGAAGATTGCAATAGCGCTGTTTTCGTTCTTGGCATTTACGAGTGGCCTCTATTTGCTCTATATAAGTACTGCGCTCCAATCCATCAATGCGTTTGGATTTTTTCTGGTATTGGGCGTTATTTCTATTGTGGCGTCTATCAAATATACAGCGGGGAAAAACCCATACGGATATTCAGGATTGGGGGATATTTCGGTGCTTATTTTCTTTGGATTTGTGGGTGTTTGTGGTAGTTTTTTCTTGCAGACAGGAATCCTCTATGCGGATATCTTGTTGCCTGCTTCGTCCTGTGGGTTGTTTGCTACGGGAGTGTTAAATATAAATAATATTCGAGATATAAAATCAGACACCGATGCAGGCAAGCGGACAATCCCCATGCGTATAGGCAGAGAAAAGGCTATTTGGTATCATATAGGGTTGCTTTCGGCAGGTTTTATTTGTGCCTTAACGTATAGTATACTTAATCATACCAATGGGTGGGAGTTTTTATTTATGGTGTCTCTTCCGCTTTTTATCGTTAATATTGTAAAGGTAAAGACCCTAGATTCACATCACCTAGATCCTTTCTTAAAACAAATGGCAATCAGTACACTAGTATTTGTTTTAAGTTTTGGAATAGGAATACTTCTTGCTGCATCATGAGAAAATCTGAAAACAAAATTGTTGTTATTAGTGGAAGTGCTGATTCAATAGCAATAGCTACTATTCAAAAGTTTTGTAAAAATGGAGCAAGGGTTATCCTATGGGATACCGATGAACAAAGAGGGAAAATAGTGTTGGCAACTCTCAAGTCACAGAAGTTTTTAGTTGATTTTCAGAAAGTAGATACGACCAATCTTGATGAAACAGAAAAAAGTGCCAAATTAGTGCACGACAAATACCAACGTATTGATGTACTTATAAATAATGCGGCTGCTAGTTTTGAGAATGTGGAGTCGGATTTCTCAAAAATGATTGACAGGAGTCTTAGTGGTGTTATGAACTGTATTAAAGCGATAGCTCCGTATATGCTTTTGAATAATCAAGGTAGGATAGTAAATACTACCGCTTTGCTTGGGTTATATGGAGATGTAAATCAAGCAAATTATGCTGCTGTAAAAAATGGCGTAATGGGCATCTCAAAAATTTGGGCGTTAGAATTAAGCAAACATGCAATCACCGTAAATACGCTAGCGCCAGGGTACATTGAGAGTGAGTATACGAATAAAAATACAGCGCTGGTGATAAAGTCTATTAAAGAGAAAATCCCTGCAAGGAAAATAGGTACTGCGGAAGATATTGCAAATGCCTATTTTTTTCTTGCTTCTAGCGATGCTTCTTATATTACAGGAGCAGTATTAAATATTGATGGTGGATATAGTGTATAATCACGACTATGAAAATCGGTTTATTTTTCGGCTCTTTTAACCCTATCCATATTGGTCATTTGATAATAGCCAATACAATGGCAGAGAATACCGATCTTCAAGAAGTCTGGCTGGTTGTTTCCCCTCAAAATCCATTTAAAAAAAATGCAGGACTTCTGCACGAATTTGACCGTTATGAAATGGTTTCGCTTGCCATTATTGACAGTCCAAAGTTACGTGTTTCCGATGTAGAGTTTCACATGTCTCGGCCAAGCTATACGATAGATACGCTTGCATATCTATCGGAGAAATATCCGGAACATCAATTTGTGTTAATTATAGGAGAGGATAATTTAAGTGCCTTTTCGAATTGGAAAAACCACGACAAGATTCTCGAGTATTATAAGCTCTACGTATATCCACGGCCGGGGTCAAAAAGCTCAACCGTTATGAACCATCCCAATGTGAAGATTATCCCTGCACCGTTAATGGATATTTCTGCCACCTATATTCGAAATACTATTAAATTGGGGAAATCTATTCGGTATTTAGTACCAGACCAAGTGGTGGGCTATATTGATCGAAAGCAGTTTTATATATAATTAATGGAGTTGAATTAAAAATGGCGAAGGCTCTGTGTATACTACAGAGCCTTCGCCATTTTTAATTTATGCTATTCTGATCTAACCTTATTTTTTAGACAAGTTCAGCGGCGCTTTAGTAGTTTTTGAGTCTACTGGCAATTCTGCTACTGCTTTCTTTTTTGTCCATAAATCTAAGATCATTGGAACGGCGATGAATATTGTAGAATACGATCCAAATACCACTCCAAT
>JAYSUZ010000196.1:0-1596 GCA_043718845.1 Cytophagales bacterium | reverse complement strand
GCTTACTTTTTTTATGATGTACATTTCTATTTTAGAAGCGTACCTAAGGGCTAATCTCAATGTAAACTGGTCTAATTTCGCAAGAGATATCTTAATTCGCATATTTTATACTGTTTTCGTATTCATATATGCCTTAAAATTAATCTCTTTTGATGTACTGATACTGATGGTGGTAGCAGGTTATGGAATTTCTCTTTTTACTTTATTTTTTTATATAAAAAAAATAAACATTCTTTTTCTAACGAAATCAATAGACTGGCCTAAAAAAGAATTGCTTAAAGAAATAGGGACCTATCTTTTATTCTTAATACCGGGTACAGCAGGATCTCTAATTGCACAAAAAATTGATACCATTATGCTTGCCATTGTCGGAGTGAAAGGTATAAAAGAAAATGAAGGCCTTGAAAATATTGCCATCTATAGTATGGCGTACTTTATAAGTTCGGTAATAGAGATACCAAGAAGGAGTATGGCGCAAATCACTACCCCATTATTATCCGAAGCATTCAAAAACAATAACCTCTCTATCGTAGATATTTTATACAAAAAAAATTCAATCACACAATTGATAGCAGGTACATTTATATTTTTGTTAATATGGATTAACATTGACGATTTTTTCTTACTAGTACCCCATTCAGAAGTATACAGACAAGGCAAATATGTACTATTCTTTATTGGTATTTCAAAGCTATTTGATATGGCTACTAGTATCAACGGAGAAATTATCCAATTGTCTAAGTATTTTAAATTCAATCTTTTTGCAATCCTTATGCTTGCTGTATTAACCGTAAGTTTAAACACTATTTTCATACCGTTATATGAAATAACAGGTGCTGCAATAGCACTTTCAATTACTATATTCCTCTATAATGCAGCAAAAACATATTTCGTTTGGAACAAAATGAAACTTACTCCATTTACAACTAAAATGACTCCGATTATTTTACTTACGTTATGCACTCTTATACTCTCTTATTTTTTCTCTTATCAATCAAGCAGCATTGTTGAAGCGTTATGCATGATGACCCTTCGTTCTATTCTTTTTGTCATTCTCTACTATAGCATAATTAGAAAATTGAAAACATCAGAAGATTTAACTAGTTTGATAGACAAAATACTCTCAAAAATCAGCGATAAAACAGGGTTGCTTTGGATAAAAAAATATTTATAAGCCCTAAATATTTAAAGTTAAACGTATATAATTCAAGGATTGTCCATGAATTATATACGTTTGAAAAACAGTTTAGATTACTTATTATTAGCCTTCTTCAATTCCCCTTCAAAACAGTAGCATCAAAGCCAACCGAAAAAGCTTCCGATGGACCAATCAATGACATTCCAAATAATCTGGATGAATTCACTGTCATTGAAGTCCAAGTACTGCCGCCATCCGTAGTTTTCAGTATCGCCCCTTTATTGTTGCCTACATTCCCTCCTATGATATAGCCGGTGTTTGCATCCGAAAAGAGTATAGACATATAAGTATTCGAAGTAGTGAAACCGCTAGAAGGCAAGCTAACTCTTGACCAACTATCTCCGCCATCAGAAGTTTTCATTAAAAAAACATCATTGTAAAATACGGTATTTGTTAAA
>JAYSUZ010000195.1:0-1599 GCA_043718845.1 Cytophagales bacterium | reverse complement strand
CAATAAAAAGTAAAACGCGGATAATAAAATTAGGGTGATACAAAGAAACTGAATAGGCTTCTTGGATTTTTTCTAACTGCTGTTTTTCTATAAAGCCATGCTTGCACCATTTTTTCGATTCTTTGATTACCGCAAGGTTATATAATGATGTCTCGTTATAGGCGCTGTTCATGCTTTCTGGTTAAAGTAATTTCTGTACTTGATAATGAAATAGATAAACCCTCCACACGAAACGATTGAGTATAAAAACCATAGCTCAATAGCATTGGCAAGAATCGTCTCGGCCAGCAAGTAGGTGGTGCCGATGTAAGCAGCCACAAACGCATAGAGTAAAAACAAAAATGATTTCTCCCATCGCGCTACATAATAGGCAAATGCACAGCCTGCGTAAATCAATAGTAAATAGATGCCGTAATATTCTCTATTAAATAAGCCTGTGATGGTGCCCACAAAAAAGATAAGCACACAAAAATTGAGATACGTAAACGTAAAATGTTTTTTCATTGCGCGTTTATCCAGCACGATAGCAAGTATGCCCACAGCAGTACTAAAGATGATTGCCGTGTTGTATAGGTGCGATCCTGAAAAAAAATCTCCACTGTACCATTTTTGTGGAGACACAGAGATACTCCAGAAAGATGCAAGTGCTGTAACTGCTAATGATAGTACGCCAACATGATCCAAACGATAGGCAATGTAAAAAAAGAAAGCAGCGGTAATCAACGTACTATAGCTTAGATTCTCAGTCAGAAATCCATATTGAAATTGCAGATATCCCTGAAAGGAAATAAAAAGCAGGCTGCCGCATAGCACAACATAATCGTAGTATGGCGTTGGTGCTTTCACCTGACCATTGGTATAGTTGGCCGCATGGTTAAGTGCATACCAGAAACTTGCTATCGTAAGCAGGCCTAAAGCCAGGATGCTGATCTGGTGGCCAAGGTTACCGATATTTAAATAGATAAGAATACCTGCACCAGCCGTAAAGAGCATAACGCCCAAATACAAAAGTGATCGTAGTTCGTAAAATACAGAAACTACTTTGCCCGAAGTTATCAGATCAATTTTCTTGAACTGTTCTTCGGTGATGAAGCCTTTAGCGAATAGTTCTTTGGGGGTTTCTGTTGTCATGAGTATAGCACTTGTATTTTCTTATAGAATAACTGATTTCTCTACTAGCACAAATAATTTGTCGGTTTTCTCTTGAATTAAAATTGTTTCTGCAAGCGCAGTTGCCATTTTACAATAGTGGCCAGGGTCTTCCACCAATCTGCCTTTGCAGTCTTTAAGATATTTTTCCATTATCCAATTGCCCCCAAACCCGTAACGAATTCCAAATGAGTATTTTTATATTTTAACCCCCACGAAGCATGATTCTTATTTGAAAAGAAAATTTCTTTAGCGTTTGTCTCAATATTTAAAAGTAGATGTTTTTTGCATCCGACATACAACAAATATTTATAATTAGCTTGTTTAATAGTTTCTTTCATTGTTTTAAAATTGAATAATTTCTATTCCAATTTTTATATATAAGTCATCACTTTTTTGTTGCAGTCTGATTGTCTCAGATAAAGCGGTAATGATTTTACAATAGTGCGC
>JAYSUZ010000194.1:0-7936 GCA_043718845.1 Cytophagales bacterium | reverse complement strand
AATACAGGCACACTATCGCCTCGAAAATAAGAACCCGTCATGGCAATAATATGAGCGGTAGATTTTTGCATAATGGAGCGCAACAAC
Organism: Cytophagales bacterium; assembly: GCA_043718845.1. Classification (GTDB taxonomy): domain Bacteria; phylum Bacteroidota; class Bacteroidia; order Cytophagales; family Cytophagaceae; genus JANYCO01. Next base: position 7,849 of record JAYSUZ010000194.1, on the reverse strand, counting down.
TCTCCCAAACGACTCTCTGCATCGGCAGATACATGATGAAATTCATCTATCGCCAACACTATAGTGTTGAATTGTTCTTCCTCCAATTCTTCAAAGGCAAAACGTAAGGTAGCATGGGTACAAATCAAGATTTTCTCTTCGTTGTTCAAGAAATTTTTAAACGCTTGCACCTTACTTTTACTCCCGTCCATTCCTGGAGTACATAGATTGTATTCGTCGTTCGGTTCCCAATCGGCAAAAAAACCGAAGTCTTTTAGCTTGTTTTTACCAAACGAACCACCTATTGATTTTTCTGGAACGGCTACAATTACCTTTTTCAATCCTTGATGGATCAATTTATCCAAGGCTATAAACATCAACGCCCTTGACTTTCCTGATGCGGGCGGTGCTTTCAATAGTAAATATTGAGCGTCCCTAGCCTGATAGGCTTTCTCTTGCATTTTTCGCATCCCTAAACTGTTTGTTTGGGCACTTTTGCCCGTTTGGGCATAGGTTACATGGACGATATCGGGCATTTTAGTGGGGTTTACTTAGTTGTTTTATAGTAATTAAATATCTTTTATTCAATTACTTAAATTAAAATACTTCTTTTTTACTTCTTTTTTACTTCTTTTTTGAAAAAGTAGACTTTAGTCTTGTCAGACCCCTCTTTTTCTACAGCTCCGCTTTTAGATAATCGATACACCGCTTTGGCTATTTCTGAGGAAGCTACCTCCTTTAATCTATTTTGAATTTGCTTCATTTTGCTTTTGCCATTGTATTTTAAATCTTCTATTATTAAGGCTTCTAATTTATAGGGCGCTAATGTTTTTAAGGAAGGTTTTATATTTAATTTGGCTTGCGAAAACAATTCGGGATTCAATAAGTATTCTGTTCCTTTTTTGACACCTTGAGTGACCAAAATACCTTTATCTTGAAGTGTGCCAACCCAAGAACGCATCTTGTCTTCTTGTGCTAATTGCAACAGATGTGCTAATTGAGTAGAAAGGATTTTCTTTTCCATAGCGACCAATCCCAAGGTAATGTATTCTTTTTGTGTCAGCTTATAATTTGTGTCAATATAATCTAATATAGAAATAACGTCTGTATCTATCTTGCCTGAAAAGACCGTAACGGAAACTTTGGTATAGTCACTCTCTATTTTAGGCATTGGCTTGGCATCCCTTGCTAATTTTTCAAATACCAAATCGTACCCCGAACCTTCTCCCTCCATTAACTTCAAATCGCTTAACGTTTGAATCAGATGAGGGTTTCTTCGATGTCGTTCGTGCAAAATATTGGTAGCAGAAATTCCCAAAGGCAAACTACCAGGGTTTGTGATGGTCATTCTGTCGGGGTACACTTCTATAAAAATATCTCCTGAAATGGTATATTTCTTATGGGCAATAGCATTAATGAGTAATTCCCTCACCACTTCTTTTGGATATTGCCGTATCGTTTTTCGGTATAACCCATCCGGAAGCTCAGTGCTGTAGGTGAGCTCTACGGCTTCTTTTTCTATTTCCAACAACAATTCTTTGGGGTTTTGCAAATGAAAATGCCATTCCTTTTTTCTGATTTTTTCTTCTCTTTCGTTGTAAACAATATATTGTATAGTGAGCGGATAACTTAGCCGAGCACGCTGTACTGAAGTACCTAGCCACAATACGCCCAAATTGGTTAAATAACCTTCGGGACTTATCATTTGATAATAATCAAGAATTTCCTTTTGCTCTTTATTTTTAATAAAATCAGAAACTTTTTCTGATTTAAGAATATCGTTGATAAACGCTGCTACTGTTGGCTTTTCTGTCAGCTCAAAAGCAATTTTTTGAGGAGCTATAATTTCCCATTGAAAGGCCGTCTTTTCTGCAGCAAGTGTGGTCAATTCTTCACTCCCTACGGGATAGCAACTGTCGGATATGCGTATGAAAACCTTGCCTGATGTAGTGGTAGCTATGGTTCGGGTAGAAGGTAAAATATGAAGTACGAAATAGACACCACCATTTTCGTGTTTCTCTAGTGTTGGATTTGCCAATACTACTCCATCTGTAAGACTTCGAAGTGCTTTGACCACATCATTCATGGCTTCCACTTCTATTGCCTGGTTTGAAGGTGGTGCACTTTCTTTGTCTTCAATTCCTATAATCAATTCTCCGCCTTGGGCATTGGCAAAACATACGCATGTCTCCGCCAACGATTTTAAATCGGCTTGTTTCCCTATGGCTTTGCGTAGGCTTTTGTATTCTCGATTTTTGTCTTCAACTGCCATGGCTATTTTTTCTTCTTTGTAATTTTAGCATTTGCCCCCACCTCAAAAAGCGTTCCCTTTTCAACTTTCTAAAAGTTTGTTTGCGAGGAGAGCCACAATGCTATTTTTTGTCTCTATCAAATTTCTTACCCATAAATCAACTTGCATTCCTAAACTGTTTGTTTGGGCATAGGTTACATGGACGATATCGGGCATTTTAGTGTTTTTTTAATATTTATTAGACTTTTTTATTGCTGTTTATATACTTTTTACTGTTTATTTCACCCATTTTGGTATAATATAAATATTTAATTATCAGATATTTAAATTTTATTAAACATTTTTATTAAGTATTTTTATTAAAAATAGTCATTTATTTCACCCATTTTGGCGTATAAAATATTTCGTACCTTTCAGTACCCCCTCGCTGTTTAATACTCCTTTTTCACACATAGATTTTAAAGTCTTTTGAATTATATTTCTAGAAATCTCTTCTCCGATTCTAATGTTAATATCTCCAATAGCTGTTGGTTGATAGATCTTCACATCTTGATAAATCAATTCCTCCAACCGATGACTCTCTATTCGCTTTAAATTAGTTTTACCTTTAAAATTAGCTTTCTTCAAAAATTCGGGATTTACCAAATATTCCATTCCCTTTGTTTTGCCTTTTGAAATCACCAATTCAAGATCCGTTAATCTGCCCAGCCAATTGCTTACTACATTAGGCGTATCGGGTAAATTTAATTCTTTTGAAAATTGAAGTGCTGAAATTGAAGTGTGTTGTGCAATCAACCCCAGCGAAATTAGTTCTTTCGAGTTGAGCATAAATTCGATATTGGCTCTATTGATTAAGGAGACGATTTCCGTTTTTGAAATCCGTTTGTTAATCGTAAATTTTACAAAATCATCTCCCTGATAAGGAATTGGAATATGTTTTGCATTGGATAACAACACTTGGTACATTTTATCAATACCCGAACCTTCTTTGTCCATTAAATGCAAGTCGTAAAACACTTGTGCCAAATAAGGGTTGCGCCTCACATTTTTGTGCAGCACATTTGCTGGAGTAACGCCGATAGGGAAAAGCCCTGGGTTTATAACTTCCAAGTGGTCTGTATATAAATTAATAAAAATATCCCCTCTGGTAGTATACGGTCGGTGTACCAATGCATTTGCCATTAACTCACGAATGACCTCTTCCTCATAATTGGGTACAAATTTCCTGAACATGCCATCCGCTACATCAATACCTTCTTTCCAATCGGGTATTTCGGTCCATATCGCTTCCATTAATTCTTTAGGGGTAAGAGAATGGTCTTCCCAAAGCAACTTGTTTACTTTTTGCTCCCTTTCGTCAAATTTTAAGAAATGAATGGTGGGGGCGTATAGTAGTTTGGCTCGGTCTAAACGTTTCCCCAGCCACAGTACGCCAAGATTTGTTAAGAACCCTTCTTCAGCAAAAATGTAATGTTCTATCAATTCTTCGTCTGTTTTTTGCTTTACATTAGTCGATGTTCTGGTAGAAGTTTGAATGTCTTTTTTGAAGTTTAAAAATTTTGTTGCGTCTATTTCAGAAACAGGGACGCTCGTTTTTCTTGTTTCCCAAATAAAAGAAGGCTTGTCTGTGAATAAACGAGAGAGTTCGTCAGGCAACAAGGGTACACACGTGTCATCACTTCTATAATAATACTTGCCATCTGTAGTGGATGAAATAGTGGAGGAACTAAACAATATCTCCAGCTCGATGTATTCGCCACCATTGTCTGCTATTTTGATTTCAGCATTTAGACCTACATTCACCGAATGTTCGGAAACTTTCTTTATTATCTGAAAAGGTAAATCAGTGTCGATTTTTTGATTGGATGGTGGAGAGGTTTCGCCATCGGAAATGCCAATGTTGATAATCCCTCCCCGGCTATTGGCAAAACAAACACAATCTTTTGCCAGCTCTTTCCAGTTGGCCGTTTTGCCGATTACGGTATCTAATCTTTTGTTATCGATATAGGTATTTTCTCTCATTTTACCTTTTTGAATTCGTTTTCTATTTCTTCTATGCTTGGCAAACTTGATTTTAAATCGTCTGGTAAAATTTCGGTTAGTTGAAATTCACTCACGCCCATTGGCTTATTGATGTCTCTTAAAGCAAACTCTGTTTCGATAGTGTTTTTATCCCGACACAACAATATTCCTATCGTAGGCTTATCATCTTTAAGCGTTTGTTGTGCCAAATCAGACAAAGGTTCGGGCAATGTGTTTTTGAAATTGGTAATGGCTTTACCCTGCCTTTGGTACAACTGCGACTTTAATTGCAATGCCAATACATCTCTACTCCATCCGTTTTCGATGGTTTCTGTGATATAAAATCGAGCTTCTGCTACTGACTTTGATTTGCTGAAAATTAATATATTATGCCCCCAAGGGATTTGGTCAACAGGCTGTTGAAGTAGTACAACTATCTGTTTTTCAGTAGACTCCAATTGGGCAACAGCTTGTTGCAAATTTGAAATGGTGGCATAAAAATGATAAAATTGACGCGCATATTTTAAATTTCGAACAGACAAACCCTTCATTTCTGGAAATTCATCTTTCAAATCCTTTGAAACTTGCTCTAAAAACCCAGTACCATAACCCGTTTCCTTCTCTGCAATCATTTTGCCCAGTTCCCAATAAAAACCAATCAGTGCCGAGTTTACAGCAACAGCTGCTTTTGCCTGTACCGACCGTATGGTCGATTTTAGTTGAACCAGCCAGTTTTTATATTCCGTATCTAGTTTGTTCATTTCTTTTAGCTTTATTTTTTCTTCTTTGTACTTTTAGCATTTGCCTCCACCTCAAAAAGCGTCCCCTTCGTTTTCTCTGCTGCTATCATTTGCTCGTAGAGTTTAAATAAATATTCGAGCCGCTCTTCGTCGCTTTCAAAAGGCGTGCTTCGGTAGCAGCGCTCTATAGCGAGGTCGTTTTGGCGATGGGCTTCGCGCAAACCTTCTGGCATTTTATCGGGGTCGTAGAGCTGAGCTAAGGTTTTCTCACTGTGTCTTTCCCGCTCTTCTATGATGCGAAATACATGCTTTTCTAATTCCTGCTTCTGTGATTCGGAAATTTGAGGGAAAGGGAAGGTGTTGTAGCATAGAACGGATGAATAACGATAGTCAGATTTTAAATATCCAGCAACAGCTTTTACCCAAACAATATGAATAAGCGAGGATAGAACGCCAAATACAAATAACGCTGAATCATATACAACTTGTGCTGAATCACCTATAATTGACCCATCAGTAATATACCCACAAGGAATGTAAGTTCTTCTTGAAGACCCAACTCTAGGAACCAAGATAGAATGTGTTTTTGCACATGTTCTATCTCTAAATTGATGAGGTCGTATAGCAAGTTTATTTGTGCCTGAATCAGGGCTATCTACCCTCATTTGTTTAGTAGCCAAAATTCGTTCTTTTATTTCATGAATTTCAACTGCCTTATCTAAATCTTTTGTTTCTATCCATAAACACCACCTATATTCCTTTTGCATGAATTCAGCAGCTCCTAGTAATTTTTTAAGATATTTCTGAGATGATGGATAGTTCTTTACTAATTGGTTTTTTTCATCATTACTTAAAATCAAATTACCCCCATCAAATGGACTATTCCCAAGTATCATTTCAGGTAAATTAGAAATCGGATTAGAGATCCTCTCTATAATTAGGTTATTTCCATTAGTCAAATATGCATTTATATTTTTCGCTTCAATAATTCGACTTTCTGAAAATAAATATTTTTTCTTTAAAGATATATTTCGGATACCAATAATAGCACATATTACCGCTGCTTTAGCTTTTGCATTGTTTCCCCATTTAAATGATGGGTATGCAAATTCTATTTCTAATTTTTTTTTATGTATTAAAGGCCATAATAATGATACTTGTTCACCCTGACAAATAGAATTAGTTGTTACAAAAGAAAATTTCGCATTGATTTCAATGATATAATTCGAAGCTTTAATAAACCAACAAGAGATATAATCCAATTTTATTTTTTCTTTAAACACAATTAAAATATCTTCCTTTTGATTACCATCTTGTATGCTGAAACCCAAATACGGCGGATTCCCCAGAATATAAATTTCATCCCCCACGTTTTTCGGGCATACTTTTTCCCAATCCAAACGGGTGGCGTTTCCGTGTACTATCTTTCCTGTTTCCTGCAGAGGCAAAGCCGGTTTGGCACGTCCAAATTCTTTGAAGAAAAGCTGGTTCATTTGGTGCTCCGCCAGCCATAAGGAAAGGATGGCTACTTCGTGGGCAAAATCGTCCAGCTCTATGCCAAAGAAATTATTGAGTTTTATTCCAGAATATTGTTGTATATAAGCTTTAGAGGCAGTATTAATAGCCTTAAATAGTTCCATTTCCAACGTGCGCAGCGCTTTGTAGGCTATAATCAGGAAGTTGCCGCTGCCACAAGCTGGGTCAAAGAGTTTTATGTTTTGTATCCTTAAAAGCAGTGCGTTCAGTTTTTTCAAATTCCCCTTAGCAGCTTCAAGTGCCTCGTAAAGTTCTGTCAAGAAAAGTGGTTCTATCACTTTCATAATGTTGGGTACACTGGTATAGTGCATGCCCATACTGCCCCTGTGGTCGGGCGTAACTACGGCCTGTATCATGGAGCCGAAAATATCGGGGTTTATTTCGCTCCAGTCCAGTTCTCCGCTGTCTATCAACGCCTGTCGGCTGTGTTTGGTAAATGTAGGCGTTCGGTGTTTGTTTTTAAACAAGCCTCCGTTTACATAATCAAACGCGTCGAGGTAAGCGGATAAATTTTTGCGTTTGCTTTTTTCTGTATTCAGTACTTCAAATAGTTTATTTACCTGCGTATTTAAGTCGCTGCCGTCTTGCTGGCTATGGCTTACGATGGCAGCAGTGAATTGATGTTTGTCAAATATTCCGGTGTCTTCTGCAAAAAAACAAAACAGCAATCGGGTAAGGAATACATTTAGGCTATGAACATCCTCTTTGGTTTTGGTGGTGTTGTCTTTTTTTATTTCGTCGTACAGTTTCGCCATTTTTTCGGCGGCTTTTACATCGGCAGGGTTTTCGGTATGGAGTTGGTGTTTTTCAATACCCGCCCAAGGAAGGAAAAAGTCGTAGTGTTTTGCCAGTTCAGCAATAGTAGTTTCCAGCGTTTCATTCGTCTTTCTATCCAGCGCACTGAACTTTTCGAAATCGGTAACGATAATAAACCTAGGGTCGTGTCTGGTGGCCTTGGTATCGTCTTTAAGAGCCGCTAAGTGTTTTGTAGTGTCGGTATTTTCGGCAATTTTAAAGAACAGTTTTTTCTTCCAAGATATTTCGCCTTCTACTTTAGAGAGATTCATATCTCCTTTTTGTAGTCGAGCAATAGAGCTTTTTGGAAATCCATAAGCCAGTAGGAAATTATAGATAAAGTCCTTTTGCTTAAAAGAGGCTAGAAGTTTTTTAACGGTTGCTTGTATTTCGGTATCGGTCATTTCAGCTTGAGGAAATAGGATGCTATTACCCTGCTAAAGTACTCATATTTTGTGTGTATTTGTTGAAATGCAGTAATTCAGCCTAAAGATAACTAAAGTATTTTTATTTTGTTTGTTAATTT
>JAYSUZ010000193.1:0-7955 GCA_043718845.1 Cytophagales bacterium | reverse complement strand
TTTACCATTCGTAGGCCACGGTATATGTATCCTTTATCGTGCATGCGCACAAATACTTCGTTTACCGCAGCAGACAAGGAGGGTTCCATTGTAAATCGAGTTCTATCCCAATCTGCAGAGGCTCCTAATTTTTTTAATTGGTCGAGTATAATACCGCCATATTTTTCTTTCCATTCCCAAGCATAAAGGAGAAATTCTTCTCTTGAGAGGTCGCTTTTTTTGATGCCTCTTTCGCGCAACATAGCTACTACTTTGGCCTCCGTAGCGATAGAGGCGTGATCTGTACCCGGCACCCAGCACGCTTCTTTTCCCTGCATTCTAGCTCTTCGCACCAATACATCTTGGATGGTATTATTGAGCATGTGCCCCATATGTAGTACTCCTGTTACATTAGGAGGAGGTATAACAATAGTAAAAGGCTCTTTGGTACTTGGTTTAGAAGAGAATAGTTTATGTTCAAGCCAGTATGCATACCATTTATCTTCAACGTCACTGGGGGTATATGTTTTATTAAGTTCGCTCATTTTAGAAATATTTTCAGGCGGTAAATATAACTAATTTGAGTATATTCTTCGATAGGGAGCGTATAGAAGTGTATAAACGGATAAATAGGTCTAAAAATAGTAAAAAGTGATGTTTTATTTTGCTATAGTTGATTTATTGAAAACTTAGACGTAGCAGTAATACTCTAAAAGTTCCATAGCTGACGGAGTGTTTCAGGAGAAGAAAGTACAGAGCCCTCTGTATTTCTTCCTGTTTTTTATGAAATTAGTTTTTGTATAAGTCTACAATCTCTTTAGCCATTTCAACGATTTCTTTTTTAAGACTTTCAGGCTTTAGTACTTTACAGCCTTTTCCTAGACTAAGAAGAAAGGATTTAAATTCGTAATTTGTACAGATATAATAGCGCATTATACATTCCGATTTATCTTCTGTAACGAGTTGCTGACTATGGTGAATCGGTTGTGTTTTAATATATAGCGCTTGCTGAGGGGTAAAACTGATGTGAATTTCTTCTGGTATATTGTTTTGATTATTCACCGATATTCCAATTATATTATCAAAATATTCTTTTGGATTAAATTTTATTTGTGTAAAAAAAAGAGTTTTATTTTCTTCTAAGTTTAGTATTCGTTCTAGCCCTAGCGTAATAATAGCTTGTTTGTCATCGTCTAAGCCACTAATGTACCAGCGGTTTCGATATTCTTTTAAATAATATGGATGAAGAATATGGGTTTTAGCCGTATCGCTGTTGAACGATTGGTAGCGAATGGATAAAGTTTGTTTATTTTTTATGGACATAATTAAAGGCTCAATGAATTCGGAACCTCTAATTAAGGGTGCATTTTCAAATTCTACGAATTGTTCGAAGTGGTCTGTTTCCATTTTGCGTCGGATTTTAACTAAGTCAACAATTTTTTCTACTGCACCCGTAAATTTTCCAAAAATGCCTATTCTTTTGTATTGCTCGAGAAGTGTTGCGGCAAAAGAGAGTGCTTCTATTTCTTCCTTACTTAAGGGTATATTGTCTATAGAGTAATTTTTAGTATCATAAAAATATCCTTTATTAATCTTATCATACACTATAGGAGCAAGATATCCCAGTTCTTCGTCTTCGCGCATGGAACGAATATCTTCTGCAAATGTTCGCTCACTTACTTCTTTCCCTAAAGCCTCTTGGAAAAATGCGATAATTTCTTCTTTCGTTTTTATGGCTCCATTAAGTAGGCAATTGTTTATAATTCTATAACGAATTAGGGCATCTTTACTTCTAGACATAAGTTATAACTATTTATAATATGCCAAATTAGTGATAGACAACCAATCTCACAAGTTTTAATCCTAAATTGGCATAGTCTTTGGTAATAAATCGTAATAGTCTTATCTATTTTACGTACCATTATACTTAACTAAATTATACTTAACTAAATTAAAATCATGAAAAAAACAATTCTATTTTCGTTCGTGTTGGTAGGTGCTTTAAATACAATTGCATTTGCACAGATTAAGCCAACAGCTACAACACCTAGTGTTACAAATTCAGTTAATACGAAGGTCGCTACTACCGAAACGGCATTAAAACCAACTATTACAGCAGATTCTGCTGCGATAAAAAAGGCAATTCCTGCAGCAGTTCCTACTACTACCACTACTGTTACGACTGCAGCTAAAGATGCTAAGGCAGCAAGTAAAGTAGTTGCTAAACCCGTTATTAAGCCTTCTACTAAATAATAGCTTTAGGTATTTTTGTTTTAAACAGATAAAGGCGACTATTCAATAGTCGCCTTTATCTGTTTAAAATAAAAAGGTGTTTTTAAGTAGTTATCCACATGTCAACATGGTGTTGATATGTGGATAATATAACTATTCTAATATTCACTTTAAATAAACTTATCAAATTATGGTTGTTTATTTTTAATTAAAAATAGTTTAACGCTACAATAAATCATATAAAGAATAAAGTATTTACAATTAGTAACTAAGCTATATTGAAATAATACTATTTATAAGATTTAATTATCAGAAAGAACAATAATATAAGGGTTGCTATTTTCAAGGTAAGTATGTATATTTAATTCTCTTTAATAAATAACAAGATTAAAAATGTGGTTTCTTTGCTGTTGCCACATGATCCGCTACCATCTCTTTTGAGGTGGTAGCTTTTTTTTTACCACTTTGAAAATTAATATTTAGGCTATTCGCTTATGAATTGAAATTATGAATATTGAAAAATGGTTTTAATCAATGTATCGTTTAAATCGATTTCACTAAGTCTGTTTTAATTTTGTATATTTTCAATAAATAAATTTTCACGAATTAGCTAATAGGGGATTTTAATAGACAAAAAATTAAGTATTTTTGTAATTCAATAAAATAAATAGATGAAAGTAGTAGATCATATTAGTAATGCTAAACAAACCTTGTTTTCATTGGAGATTTTACCTCCATTAAAAGGTCAAGATATAAATTCAATTTTTTCGGCTATCGAACCCCTTATGGAGTTTAAGCCTCCTTTTATCGACGTTACCTATCATAGAGAAGAATACGTTTACAAAAAACGGGAGAATGGACTCTTAGAGAAAGTAGCTACCAAGAAAAGACCTGGTACGGTAGGTATTTGTGCGGCTATTATGAATCGATTTCATGTAGACGCTGTGCCACATATAATATGTGGAGGCTTTAGTAAAGAAGAAACAGAAAATGCACTTATAGACTTAAATTTCCTTGGTATTGATAACGTATTGGCCTTAAGAGGCGATGCGATAAAGACCGAAGGTGTATTTATTCCTGAAAAAGATGGAAATAATTATGCAACAGATTTGATCCACCAAATTACGGCCTTAAACAACGGAAATTACATCTTTGATGATGTTGAAAATGCAGCGCCTTCAAATTTTTGTATTGGAATAGCCGGTTATCCAGAAAAGCACTTCGAAGCGCCCAATATGAAAACAGATATCAAATATTTGAAGAAAAAGATAGAACTAGGTGCTGAATATATTGTGACTCAAATGTTTTTTGATAATCAAAAATATTTCGAATTCGAACGCTTATGCAGAGAAGAAGGGATAACAGTTCCTATAATTCCAGGAATGAAACCGCTTACTACCAAAAAACAGTTGACTATTTTGCCAAGTATATTCCATATTGACATTCCTGAAGATTTGGCAGATGCTGTTGAAAAATGTAAAAATAATGACGATGTAAAAAAAGTAGGAATAGAATGGTGTATCGCTCAATCTAAAGAACTTAAACAAAGAGGGGTTCCTGTACTACATTACTATTCGATGAGTAAATCAGATTCGGTAAAAGCAATAGCAAGTGAAGTGTTTTAGTTCGTTGTAACGAATTAGTTGATGATCGTTACGTTTGAAGAGTGCTGTCATCAACTAATTGAAGTGTTTTAATATAATTCGATGTCAACAGAAATGCAAAGCAATCGTGACCTTTTTTTAAAACCTAAACTGGTTGAGTGTCCTCGTGATGCAATGCAAGGGATTATAGAATTTATTCCTACTGATTTAAAAGTGAGCTACTTAAATTCATTGCTTAAAGTAGGTTTTGATACGTTAGATTTTGGCAGTTTTGTTTCTCCTAAAGCCATTCCACAGCTTAAAGATACAGCAGAAATTGTAGATCGATTAGAGTTAACATCCAGTAAAACGAAATTATTGGCTATAATAGCGAATCTAAGAGGGGCGCAGGAGGCTTGTACTTTTGAGCAAATAACGTATTTGGGTTTCCCATTATCCCTTTCAGAAACATTTCAGCAACGTAATACAAATAAATCTATTGCAGAGGCTTTTGAGGAACTTAGTACAATTCAAGATTTGGCAGTTCGCAAAAACAAGCAGTTGGTCGTTTATCTATCCATGGGTTTTGGCAATCCCTATAATGATCCATTCAATATAGCGTATATAGAGGCATTTGTAACAAAACTTTCGGGATTGGGCGTAAAAATAATTTGCCCTTCTGATACAATCGGTATTGCTTCACCAGAGAATATTACCTATCTATTTACGACACTTATTGACCGTTTTCCTGCAATAGAATTTGGGGCTCATTTCCATACTACACTAGAAACATCAATGGAAAAGATAGATGCTGCTTATAAATCGGGATGTACAAGATTTGATGGGGCTATAAGAGGTTATGGTGGCTGCCCAATGGCGGTGGATAAATTGGTAGGGAATATGGCAACCGAAAATATTATTGCGTATTTTGATTCAAAAAATATTGAACTAGGATTAGATAGCGACAATTATGGTGTTTCTATGGAAAAATCTCATGCTATATTTAAATAAATTTCTACAACGGTTCATTGTAATTTCTAAATTCTAATTTCTTATCTTCTTCCAATACGATAGAAAAGGTACGTCCACTATCTAGTATAGACTTCATGCTATACGTTGTTAGTTTGTCATCCACAAGAAGTTGGTTTATGTTCTGTATTCCTTTGTAGCTGTATATGCCCAGTAATGGTTCATGATTCCCATCATTTTTAAAAGTAAAAAAATCATACTCCTTTTTTTTCTCTTTATAGACTGTTATAAGTTGTAGGATGGTATCTATAGTTACATCTGTAATGTCGCAAGCAAGAAGTAGTATATCGGTGTTAGGTAGTTTTTTATGAGCGCTCAGAAGCCCCACAAGAGGTCCTGGAATAGTAAGGGTGTCCTGAATTAGTTCATTGTTGTCAAATAGCAGTTTATAAGCTTCTACTTGTGACGTGTTGATAGATATTTTTGTGGGAAGATCTAAGGCGGTTAGTTTATCATAAGCACGTCCAGCCCATGTTTTACCATCTTTGAGCAGAAGTCCTTTATCCGAACCCATTCGAATGCTTTTACCACCACACAGCACAATACCTGTAAGCATAATAAATAGAATTAGTTGAATGAAATGTTTTTATAATGCACAACTAACAATGACAATGTCCACCCCAGTGGGAACTTCCATCTGTATAAAATTCGTTTTTCCAAATAGGCACTTCGTGTTTTACTCGGTCAATAATATATTTATTGGCCTCGTAGGATTCTCCTCTGTGCGCATGAGAAGTAATTACAACGACAGCACTTTCACAAAGTTCTATTTTTCCTATTCGATGCACACAACAAGCAAAATGTAAGTCCCATTTTACTTTTGCCGATTCTACAATTTCGTAAATCATTTTCTCTGCCATTGGAATAAACGCTTCATATTCTAAATGACTAACTTCTTTTCCTGAATTATGATTTCGGACTTCCCCACTAAACAAGACGATTCCCCCTGCCCTTGGATGATGGGCAAGTGCAATCATGGCCGATAGATCAATAGGGGCAGCTGTAATTACGTTGAAATTAACCTCCACTAGAGGGAGGGATGATGGCGACTTTGTCATTTTCAGTTAGTTTATAGTCGTTCGAAACAAAATTTTCATTTACGGCAAACCTGCACGAATGAAGTATTTTAGAAGATGTAGGATTTTCTCTTTCTAATTCTACTAGTAAAGATTTGATACTCAAATCTGAAATCGTTAATTCAAAATCGGATTTGAAATAATCTTTTAATACTGCAAATACTTGTATTTGTATTGTTGACATAATTATTTATCCTCCTATCGACATCATTGAAATGGAACTTCCTGTGAATTTTAACGATTGTTTTTGAGCTAATGCTTGGTGTAATTTTGCACTCAATATATTTTCGTCATTTAAGACGTCTGCAATAGAGATGGCTTTATCATTACTTAAGCAACCGTATACATTACCATAACTATCCAATCTTAGTCGATTGCAATCAATACAAAAAGGAGCCGATTCATTGGCTATGATTCCAAATGTATAGCCTTTGTCGGTTATCCAATAGTTTGCTGTAGCCGATTTTTTGCGTAGGAGAGGGGTGAAATTGTAGTGCGTCTCTATCGTTTTAAGTAGCTCTTGTTCGGAGATAAAATAGTTGTCAAATTCTTTTGTTTGATGGAGCGGCCCCATACGCATAAGCTCTAAAAAGCGAAGGGTAATGTTTCTTTCTTCAGAAAATTTCAGTAATGGAATAATTTGATCGTCGTTTACACCTCTTAAAATAACAGCATTAATTTTTATTTTAATTCCTACTCGTAAGGCTTCGTCTATGGCTTCTAGAATCCGTTCGATATTTTTCCTTCCGGATATTTTATTGAAACTTTCGTTACTTATAGCGTCTAAAGAGATATTTATTTCTGTAAGGCCCGCTCTGTAAAGTTCAGGTAACTGATTTTTTAATAAATAGCCGTTACTAGTCATTTTGATAGATTTGATTCCAATTTTTTTAATTTCGCTAATAATAGGAATCAAATCTTTGTATAACGTAGGCTCTCCACCTGTAAGTCTTATGGTTTCTAAATGGAGTAGTGCATGTAATTTTTTTACAGCAAATGCAATTTCAGTATAACTTAATATTTTTTGTAAATCATTTGTATTGGATTTCTTATCTTCAGAACTTACACAATAGATACACCCTAAGTTGCAGGTATTTATTAGGCTTAAACGTAGTGTCTTGAAGGTTCGACCAAAGGTATCTCGTATAGCCATTTTTATACTAATAAGAGTTTTAAACTAGCTATTGCCAATACGAATGCTAAAATATAGTTCAACGATGTTGACGTTATTTTTTTGCTTCCATAATAGGCTCCTGCTATTCCACCCGCAAGGGCAAATAGTAACCAACTATAAACTTCAGAATTAATAGTTATACCTTTACCCGAATTTATAATACCTACAAAGCCAGCGATTGAATTTACCAATATAAAAAGAGCAGAAACAGCAGCAGTCTCTTTCATATTTGCCCAGTGTGCTAATAAAAGTATAGGACTTAAGAATATTCCTCCTCCAATCCCTATCATCCCTGATACCAATCCTATTGAAGCACCGATAATTAATGCTACTGCTAAATTTGTTTTTTCGATTTCGGTTGTTTTTTCTTTTCCTATAATTCCCATAAGTCGAACAATCGGAAAGAGGAGACACAGTCCTAGTATTTTTTTATAAAGGTCATCGTTTAAGCTAAACATTTTTCCTGCAAAATAAGCAGCAGGAATAGAGGTGATAGCAAAGGGTAAGAAAAGTTTCCATTTAAAATATCCACTTCTATAATACTGAATAAAGGCAATAAATGAAACGCCAATATTGAGTAATAAAGAAGAACTTTTTATCATCGACGGCTGAATACTAAATAGGGATAATAGTGCTAAATAGCCACTTGCTCCGCCATGTCCCACAGAGGAATATAGAAATGCTATTAAAAATAGCAATAATAGAAAAATAACATTCTGTAGAGTTAGTACCACCATTCTAGTACTAAGTTACGAAAATTTCTGTGTCTTTTTTTATATAATCTATTTTCGGATTGTCACAAAGCGGACAAGTGTAACTATCAGGTAATTGATCAAAATTCGTTCCTATTTCAATGAAATTCATAGGATCGCCATATTTTTC
>JAYSUZ010000192.1:0-3584 GCA_043718845.1 Cytophagales bacterium | reverse complement strand
GGCCTTTTCGGTAGATGAGATTGGTGTTACGTTTGTGAGTAATCAACTAAAAAGAGGTCTTATTCGAGGGGAAATTAAGATTCCGATAGTCGAAGAGACGGATGAAAATGCTGAACTTAGCTATAGCGCCGATATCTATTCTGGCGACGATTATCGGTTTAATGTAAGCCTTGAGGATACATTGAAAGTAGATTTATGGAAGGCGAAAATAGTACTTTTGCCAAATTCAAGCATAGACATTAGCATTGCGGATGGAAAATTTCTTCCTGTAGCCACATTTCATGGAAAGATAAGTGTAAAGGCAGAAAATGTAGTGCTTGCGAATGTATCTTTTGAGGGGTTGCGGTTGGCTACACAGGCGCCTTATCTAAAGATAAAAGTATTAGCACTTACATCGGAATTGGCCACTCAAAAAATGGCTAATTTCCCTTTGAGTTTGAAAAAAATAGGGTTTCAAGATCGAGGGGAGTATGTAGGGATAAGTCTTGAAGTATTGGTAAAACTTACAAACAGCAACGACGACGATGGCGGAAATTCTTTTGTTGGAAGCTGTGGTTTTACTGTTTTGGGAAAAATGTCGGGAGGAGAAGGTGCGCCTCAATCGTTTAAATTTCACAAATTAGAAATCGATAAGATATTTATAGATGTGAATATTGGCGTAGTTGCGCTAAAAGGCCAGCTTAATATTTACCGTGAGAATGCTGTTTACGGTAGTGGCTTCAAAGGGATGATTGATGCTACCATCCTTGACGATATAAATATAAAAGTTACGGTTCAGTTTGGCACCGTGCACCAGTATCGCTATTGGTATTTTGACGGTAGGCTAAGTATACCAGCAGGGATTGTTGTCTCTTCCGGTTTTTCTTTATATGGCTTTGGGGGAGGTGCGTATAAACATATGAAACGCGATGTCACCTATAACACACGGCTACCCAATCCCGATCAAAATGAACAAGGCTCGGACTTTAGTGATGAACCAGGGGTTACACTTTCAGGCATTAAATACATTCCAGATCCCAATATTGGGCTTGGTTTAAAAGCCTCCGTAATTTTGGGAACACAAGGATCGTCGTCTGTCCTCAACGGAGAAATTGGTTTTGAAATAAATTTTAACGATAAGGGCGGTGTAAATTTTGTGGAGCTAAACGGCTCTATGGTATTGCTTACGAACATTAACGACAGGGGTAAGCCTGGTGCAAAAGTGAGTGCCTTTGTTGAAATCTCTTATTATGTTCCAGAGAAAATATTCCATTGTGCGGCAGAAGTTAAGTTTAACGTTCAGGATCTAATAAAAGGAGGAGGAGGTATTGTGCTGCACTTTGCTCCTAAGGATTGGTATGTATTCATAGGCCATCCGGATCGAAAAATCAATATAGATTTAGTAAATCTATTTACTATTCAAAGTTATTTTATGGTGGGTACCGAAATTCCTGCTATGCCGCCCTTACCCGATCGAGTGCTTAAAATTTTAGGGCCTATTAATTCGGATGGAGGCAGGGATTTAAGTGCTATAAAAGGAGGAAGAGGGCTTTGTTTTGGTGCCAGTCTAAATTTTAATACAGGTAAGGAGAATTTCTTAATTTTTTATGGAGAGTTTACGATTGGTGCTGGTTTTGACGTAATGCTTAAAAATTTCGGGCCAGATGTTTATTGTGCCAATACAGGTGAAAAACCAGGGATTAATGGATGGTATGCCATGGGTCAGGTCTATGCTTATCTCGATGCTGTAATTGGTATAAATGCAGAGTTACTTGGCAAAAAAGGTAGTTTTAACATTCTTAAGCTTGGCGCTGCGGTAGTTCTTCAAGGTCAGTTTCCGAAACCGACTTGGTTAAAAGGAGTTGTTGGTGGACAGTATTCAATTATGGGTGGTATGTTGTCTGGGAATTGTAGGTTTGAATTGGAAGTAGGAGATAAATGTCAGCTTGCTGGAGCGAGTATGTTTGCCAATATTCAGGTAATACAAAAACTGACCCCCGATAATGGCAGTAGTGATGTAAGCGTATTTAATGCACCACAAGCAGCCTTTAACCTTCCTATTGAGAAGCCCTTCGAACATACCGATGATTTAGGCGTTTCAAGGACTTTTAGAGTGAAACTTGATTATATGAAAGTGATGGACAACGCTGTTCCATTGGTAGGAGCCATCGAATTTAACGAAGCCAAAGATGTACTTGCTTTTAATGCACATGAAATATTACCTCCTAAAAAGAATATTGTAGTGGAGGTCTCTATTTATTTTGAAGAGTTTAAAAATAATCAATGGATTAAGTTTGTTGAGAATGGAAAAATACCTTCTGAAAAAATGTCGATTAATTTCACCACTGGTGAAGCTCCTGATTTTATTCCAGCGTCCAATGTTCAGTATAGTTATCCAATAATAGGCCAATATAATTTCTTGAAAGGCGAAAGTCAAAATGGTTACATCACGTTGAAGTCTGGACAATCGTATTTGTTTACCGATTTGGATAGAAGTAAATGGTTGCAAAAGGCAAGATATACACCTACAGGAGGAGATGGTGCACCTATTTTAGTTGATTTCAGTTACGATGCGGCTACGAAATCGTTAAACATACCAATCTCTCCGAGCTTAATCAATACGAAAGTTTACTATTTGGAAATTGTGAATCTTCCTGCCAAGGCTGACGACGCCTTGGATGCAAACGTCACAGAAACGTCTTCCGATGTTGCGGATGGAAACTTAACGATTAAAAAGAAAGAATTGAAGGGCGCACTAGACCGCTTGCAGGAAAAACAATTGTTTGGGTGCCATTTCAAAACAAGTAAATTTAATACGATGCCAGAGAAGTTGGGCAGTATTCGTTTTACGTCTCCTACCAACTGGATTATTTATGGTGGTATTAGTCAGCTCATCCTAAATATGAATGGTCCTGAGCTAATGGATAAATTTGATATTAGTGGAAATAGTAATAATGTAAAACGCTTAGTCGATTTCACTTCTACTCAGAATAATCCTTGGTTTAACGGAGCGCTGAATCCTTTGATGTATAATCATTATCCAATGGAAGGGAATATCCTAATTAAGCGAAGGAAAGAAGAAGACCTTGGGATTCCGCCTTTGAAGGCCGTTTATGTGGTACAGACCGACGCTAGCAAAGTGGTAGACGAGGCTGATATTGCATCGGGTACAGGCGTAGGAATAAATGGATACGGTTCTTTGGTGTACGACCTTTCTTATTATGCTTGGGGCGACTACGACGACCTTAAGCAACAATGTGCCGCGAAGATGGTCGGAAATTATCAACTTTCGCCAGTGGCTATAGATTTAGTAAATTCAATTTACCCCAATATGGCTAGTGGAAGTTACGAAATAGAAGTACGCTATATTTTACCAGGAATAAACCAACTATCGTCTGTTACAAAAATTACTATTGTGAATCCTTAAACAATGAAAATCTATATTACTTTATTAGTTACATTTCTTTCTTTAGCTCAAGTTGGTTATAGCCAAGAGCAGAAAAAAGTTAAAATGCCAGAGCAGCCAAGAATTGCAGTTATGGCAAAAGCTTTTGGCGATTCGATTTGTTTGCGTTGGGGCGCTACAAATTTCACCTCCTGGAACC
>JAYSUZ010000191.1:0-1615 GCA_043718845.1 Cytophagales bacterium | reverse complement strand
AAGAAATCAGTAAAAGAGAACGTGTAAAAAAAGAGCGAGATCCACGGTTGTCAAGAGCCCTATGGCTTGCAATACCAGGTGGATTGGCGGTTGTTTTAGGCATCTTATTGTATGGAGTAGCGCCTACAGGGCTACTTATATTTGCCTTTAGTATTGTATTTTTAGTGGGTCTAGTCTCCCTTATCCAATATTGGATCAATCCGAAACCCAAGATGTGACCTTATTTTTTCCCTTTTAAATATTCCTCACTCATATAATTCGATTTATGAAGGAGTATTTCTATGTTGTCTTTTGTAACTGATATAGGTTCTAACTTAATGAAAGGAACATTTTTAAATCCATTAAATGTTGAGAAAGGCGGTATGATAACATCCTTTTTTGAAGCCAGTTTACAAGCCAATTCTGCGGCTTGCGTAGCCAAAAGATCTAGCGGTTTGTATATCGTCATTCCTTGCTTATTGTCTAGAATACTATAATACGCATTCACTCCGGCATCTTGCCCCGTAATATGGATTTTTTCGTCTGGTCTATATATCGAAAGCGCCTCCATCATCCCTTCCGCTATACCATCATTAGCGGCTATAATACCGTCTATTTTCCCCGTAAATGAACCCAAGAAATCATTCCCCTCCATATACGATTCCATTGACGTCCACTCGGATAAGTAGCGGTCATAAATAATTTTCACGGCACCTTTATCAATATATGGTTTCAAAATATTCATCTGCCCTTTTCTGAATAATAATGAATTTGCATCGTATTCAGGGCCGTTCATAAGCATAACAGCACCTTGATGATTTATTTTTTTCAAAATATAGTCTGCCTGCAACTCCCCAGTTTTTTCGTTGTCGAAAGAAATATAATAATCTAAGTCGCAATCAAGAATGAGTCTGTCATAAGCGATTACAGGAATATTTTTTGAATGAGCCGTTGTTACGATTCCTCCTGCAGCGAGCGAATTTGCGGGTATTATTACAAGAACGCTTACTCCCGCCTTTATCAACTCTTTTGCTTGCCGATGTTGAAGTGCTGTATCGCTCTCACATACTCTTATTAATATTTCACATCCTGCGCCCCTTGTTTTTTGTGCAAAAATAGTACTGTCGTAAGTCCAACGGCTGGCATTAAAATCGTCCATTAATAAGCCTATTTTTTTCTTGCCCTGACCAGAAACTATACTAAAAAAACATAGTTGCAGCACAAAAATAAACAATGTAAATCTGATAATTTTCATATAAAATAAAAGTTATGTACTAATTATAGCCAGTAAAGGTACTTAAATAAATTTAAAAAAGCAATTATTGTTCTATATTTCAACTCATTAGATACATTCGCTCCTAATGAGTTGAAATTGTCAATTTTAATACTATTGTGCAGTTTTCTTAGAACGCCAATATTGTTTTTTCAATAATAGTGCAACACTCGTTCATTTGCGCTTCGTTGATGACCAGTGGAGGAGCAAAACGAATGATATCGCCATGAGTAGGCTTTGCCAGTAATCCGTTGTGCATTAAATTTACACACAAATCCCAAGCGGTTCGTCCGTCGTTAGTAGGTTTTATTACAATAGCGTTAAGAAGGCCTTTGCCTCTTACCAATGTTATATGTTCTGATT
>JAYSUZ010000020.1:0-11252 GCA_043718845.1 Cytophagales bacterium | reverse complement strand
CCAACAGTTACCATAGCACTAAAACATGCTACGATTCTTGCACTCAACCTGACTAATGCCACAAATGAAAGCGTAGAACTACCCTCTACCGTTACCGCAAAAGCTGACGCTTATGAGGGAACTCTAGATGTTAAGCTAAAATTAAATCCAATGGCTGTTGCTACCACATTTGACCTGAACGCAGAAATGAAAAATACCAACCTTGTATTGATGAATGATTTCTTTAAAGCTTATGGAAAATTTGATGTAAGCAAGGGTAAAATGGAGTTGTATATGGAAATGGCATCAAAAGGTGGAAAATTTAAAGGCTACGTAAAACCAATCGTTAAAGATTTAGATATTGTAGGTCCTGAAGATAAAAAGGATGGCATTATTCATAAAATATGGGAATCAATGATAGGTACCGCAGGTGTGGTTTTCAAAAATCAACGAGAAAACCAACTAGCAACTAAGGTTAAAATGGAAGGAGATTTTAACGATTCCAAAATATATACTCTTGATGCCGTATGGGAGATGCTTCGTAATGCTTTTATAAATGCACTTTTACCGAGTATTGACAATGAAATCAACATCAATTCTCTGGAATCAGAACCTAAGGAACACAAAAAAAAAAGAAGAAAAAACAATAGAAAATATGATACCGATAAAAAAAGGAATACTGTCCCTCATTACATTGGTCTTATTGATTGTCGGAAATAGTGAGTTATCCGCTCAAAGCAAAAGAGTAAAAGCTGTTTCAAATTTATACGACTCTCTTCGAAGCCATAACATAGCGTTTCCAAAAACAATTCTTGCTATCGTAATTTATGAAACAGGTTGGATGCAGTGCAAAAGTTGTGCTTTACAACACAATAATTTATTTGGTTTTAGAACGAACAAAGACTTTCTGAAATTTTCTAGCGTCTCAGAATCTATTAAATATATGAAAAAATGGCAAACTCGCTATTACCTTCCTTGGAAAAAAAAACACCCTAAGGGAACTTATTACGAATACCTCACCTACATTGGTTACTGTGATAATATGGACAACTACATTAAAAACATCAAAAGCATTGAGGCTTGGTTGGCTGATAATATAACAATGACAAAAGACTAATAAACATTGATTGCTATACTGGTTTCTTTGTATGTTTCACAATTTTCATATATAATAGTTTTTCATCTATTGGTTTGGATATATAATCATTCATACCAACAAGCAAGCATTTGTCCACGTCCATGCCTGTAATGTCTGCAGTTAGGGCGATGATGGGAATTTTTGAATTCATTCTTTTTCGTATATACGTTGTCGTTTCGAAACCATTCATCTCAGGCATTTGTAAATCCATTAAAATAATATCGTACTTGTTTTTTTCCAAATTTTCAATAGCCAACTTTCCATTGGCAACAATATCAAACTCAAAACCAAAGTCGAGTAATATGATTTTTATTAAAAGTTGATTTAGTATAACGTCTTCTACAACCAATATTTTTATGTTGGAGGGCAACAGTTCTTTGCTCGAATTAAGGTTGGTCAGATTAAGGAAAGCGCCTTTTTTAAGTTCTTTTTTTTGACCTTTTTTTCCAAAACTCAACACAAATCCAATCGTAGATCCTTTTCCTACTGCACTATTTACACTTATTCCTCCACCCTGAAGTTCTACAAGTTGTTTCACTATAGCAAGCCCTAAGCCTGAGCCGCCATAAGCACTAGTGGTTTCTTTAGTAGCTTGTTCAAAACTATTGAATATTTTTTCAAATTTATTTGCCGCTATCCCGATACCCGTATCTGTAATTGTAAATTCAATCGTTACATTTTGCGCATCTTCTTTCCGCTTACGCGTTCGTATTGTAATTACTCCATTTTCTGTAAATTTCACGGCATTGCTCACTAGGTTTAGTATTATTTGACGCAAGCGCAATGGATCTCCTATCAAAATTTCAGGAATTGAGTTGTCAAATTCAGTAACTAAGGCTAGATTTTTTTCCTTTATTTTAGTTTCAAACAGCTGAAGCATAGAAAATACGGAATCAAGTAAATTAAAAGGTATTTCTTCAAAGGTCATCTTTCCTGCATTCACCTTGGCAAGGTCAAGGATATCGTTGATCAAGATAACCAAAGAGTCTCCAGAAACTTTGATCGCATTTATATATTCCTTTTGAGTGTCGTCCAGTTTTGTTTTTAACATCACATTCGCAAACCCTATAACGGCGTTCATCGGAGTTCGAATTTCATGACTCATATTTGATAAAAATTGCTGCTTTGCATTTACGGCATCTTCAGCTATTTGTGTTTTAGATTCGGCTTTACTTTTTGCTTTTATCAATTCACTATTACTCTCCTCTACAATCTTGAAGGCTTTCTTCTTCGCCTCAAGCTGCACTTCCAATACTTTTTTTTCTTTTATCTGCAGCTCAATTGCCAATTTTTTTATCTCCGTAATATCCGACATCGTAAGCACAATTAGCTCTTCGTTGTGGCTTTGTTGAATAATTCGGTGCGCATTGAGCAGCATTGTTTTTTTTCCAATGACCGGAAAAACATGCTCCACTTCAAAATCATGGAAGTGGTTATTTTTAGGTACTATATCTTCTAGCAATTCACGTAACCGTGGAATATTCCATTGATTATTCCCCAGTTTATACAATGAAATGCCTACACTTTCTTCTTCTGTTACATGAAACATTTTACAGAATGCTTTATTAGCAGATCTAATTCGAAAATCTTTATCAAGTACAAGCATAGGTTCATGAATAGTGGAAAGAATTGTTTCATAATAATTATACAATTCTTCTACTTGCTGTATACGCGCTTGTAATTCCTGATTGGTGGTTATAAGTTCTTCATTCGTAGATTCAACTTCTTCCTTTGATGTTTCCAGTTCTTCGTTAAGGCTCTGTAATTCCTCGTTGCTTGAAACAATTTCTTCGTTTGCACTCTGCAATTCTTCGTTTGCGGCTTCTTGGTCTTGGGTAATAGAAGCCATATCGTATCGGGAGGCTGCAATCTCTTCTTCTAATTTTTTTATTCTCCTATCTTTTGCTACAGAATTATTTTTACCATTATTACTTTGCTTTTCTGCTAAATCTGACTGCTGCTGTCCTCTAAAAACAACAACCAATAAATCTTCCTCCCCTTCTACCTTAAGAGGACTAACGTCTATATTAACGATACGTATCAAAGAACCAACTTTATCACGGTTCATTTCAACACCTAATTTGTGTACCGACTGTTTTGTTTTAATGGCATGATGAATCGCATTGCGAAGTTCGAACGTAATTTCTAGGTTTGCCATTTTTAAAATATTCAAACTGGCTTTCCCAGAGGAGTTTTGAAGGTATAAGGAGGTGTTCCCTCTAAATTGAAGGATTTCCAAATCGTGGTTAATCACTACACTTGCCGGCACAAATTGTGACAGCAATAAAGAATCAAATGCACTGCCTAGGTTTCCGCTATTTATAGTCAAGTTTTTCTTTAGCGGAGAAATAATAGGACTTTGTTGTTTGGACAAGTCTGTTTGTATAATACGATGTGTAATATCGGATATTCTTCGCTCACTTGAACTTTTCTTACGGATATAAATCTTAAATCTATTATTGGTTTGGGTAGTAAAAAGTTGCATAGAAGCTCCTATTGTTTCTGATTTGCCGAGCATCAGGCATCCGTTATCATTTAAGGAGTAGTGAAAAGTTGCAATAGCCTTTTTCTGAGCTGGAGTATCTAGGTAAATTAACATATTACGACAGCTAATAAAATCCATTCTCGAAAATGGAGGATCTCGTAAAATATTGTGAGGGGCAAAAATACATACATCTCGCAGTGACTTCGTGATGCGGTATTTGTCCTTTGATTTTATAAAAAACCGCTGAAGGCGCTTAGGAGAAACATTCTTAAGCTGCTCTACTGAATATTCACCATTGCGGGCTTCGTTGATGGCATCCAAACTTAGGTCAGAGGCAAAAATTTGAAAAGGAATGCTGGTCGTTTTATTGTCTTGTAATTCGAAGAGTAGCATGGCAATTGAATATACTTCCTGACCAGAAGCACAAGCTGCTACCCATATGCGTAAAGGCTCTCCCTGTGTTTTACTTTTTAATAATCGAGGAAATATCGTTTTTTTTAAGAACAAAAAAGCTTCGGGATCTCTGAAAAATTCAGTGACATTAATAAGCAAATCTTGGTAAAGCAAGTCTACTTCGTCGTTTTTCTTTTCTAAAAGTTCTAAGTATAATTTTAAAGAAGTTACTTTAAATATAAGCATCCTACGAAGCGTACGCCTCTTGATGGTATTCATTTTATATTGACTAAAATCGACATTCTTTCTTTTAAGCAAAAGCTGTAGAATATTTTTTAGGTAAGGGTTGTCGTTTTCAATTTCCTCTTCTGGTGCTGTAAGTATCCCTTTTCGCTTTATTAGCGGATGCTCACTCATCCATACTAGCCGTTCTGCAATTTCTTTGGGAGATAAAATAAAATCAACAACACCCTCGGCAATAGCCGACAAGGGCATACTATTAAATTTTGCAGAATCGTCTTGTGCAAAAGTGATGCCTCCTGCTAACTTTATATCTTTTAACCCAAGCGTACCGTCATTAGCACTGCCGGACAGAACAATACCAATAACATTTTCTTTATGTGTTTCGGCTAAAGAAGAAAAAAGAACATTTATAGGCAAAGCACTGGATTTGCTTGGACGTGGAAGCAATTTGATGTGTCCGTCTGTTACTCTTATTTCTTTATTATAAGGAATCACGTAAACATTATTAGGTTCCATCTTATCCATGTGTTCGATATCTTGCACTTTCATTGTAGTAGTCTTTGACAACAATGACTCAAGAATACTTTTATGGTCAGGGCTAAGATGCTGTACATATATATACGCCATCCCTGTATTTGGGGAAAGATTTTGTAAAAGGCTTGTTATAGCTTCTAGCCCTCCCGCAGAAGCACCTATAGCAACTATGGTAAATGTATTTAGCAGCGCTTCGCCTTTTGACGAACGAGTTATTTTAGTTTTTTGCTTTTGAACTGCGCCCTTCGATGTTGGTTTACTCGTGCTTTGGGAATCCAAAAGAAGCTCTTTTTTGGAAAGCACTTTTGTCTTTTTTACAGGCAACTTTGATTTTACTTTCATTACTATTTGTTCTTTAAAAATAACCCTAATTAAGTAGTTACTTCTTTTTTCCTTGAGTCGAAGTGCCTCCTTTATTCAATACTAAAATAATAGCAATACTGCTTTATAAGCGATAGTATTCTTGTGCATGGGGCAATATAGTCTTAATGCTCCAGTTTATTTTATTATATTTTGAAATAGTCGCTATAACCCAAAAACTCGAACATTTTTCTACCTCCCTAAAAATAGATTCATCCCTAATTAAACAATCTTTTGTTTATATAGCATAATAAGAACAATTCGTAAAGGCCTGATTCTACAATTGTGCAATGAGGTTCAATATCTCCGCCTTTGGTTTATCCATTTGAAACTGAAGTCTACCCAATATTTCCTCCTGCTTCCCTTCTACAAGCATTAAATCATTGTCCGTGAATAAGGCGAATCTTTGTTTCAATTTACCCTTTGTTTCGTTCAGATAGCCTTGCAGTATATTTCTCATGGTAGTAGTTGTTTAGTAGTAATATTAATTAATAAACAAATGTACTTCAACCGAAGAATCCTATTGTTATATGGTAATTGCAATAAGTTGCATTATTCACATATCTACACTTATCTGTTTCAAGAAATCCTAATCGAAAAATTAAAAACAGCACAAAGAAATCATCATGTGGCAATTTATAGCTATGTCATTATCTCCAGCCATTTGCATCTTATTGCTCAAAAAAAGGACAATAACCTTTTAAGTAACTGGATCAGGGATTTTAAATCTACCACCGCAAAAGATATTGTAAAAGCAATTAGGAATGAGCCGTTTGAAAGTAGGAAATCTTGGTTGGATTATCTTTTCAAATTCTTTGTAAAACTCCGCAAAAAAGACTCAGAGTATATGTTCTGGCAAAAGACGAACAATCCCATCGAAGTTTATTCGCCTGAAGTCTTTTATCAAAAAATGGATTACATACATAACAATCCTGTTGAAGCCAACATTGTGACAGACCCTGGCTATTACTATTATAGCAGAGCCAACCCTATATCTCCTTTGAAAGTTGACGAGCATTAGTAGAGACTGTTGATGTTTATATAGATTAGCTCGGCCAGAGGCCTTACCAATAATCGTCACTCGGGCTAAAGCCCAAGCGACTACATTCTGCTTATTTATGATCTGTGCGAGTACAGGAGTAGAACTAATACTACTTTTTTCATACACAAATGTACATTATATAATTATTTAAATGCGACAAAGTTGCATTTAAATAATTAATCGTATCATAACTGAAAAATTAAATCCTTGTTCAGGTAAATTCAGGGTTCTATAGCGACTCATATTGTTAATGTATTTCTGATTGGTTATGTTACGAGCTATTATATAAAGTGTCAACTTTTGTTTCCCTAGTTTTAAGGTGGCAGAGTAGTTAATGTTGATTAGAAAATATCCAGGGGTAATAATTTCATTTCTATCCACTCTATTCTGAGCAGAAAAATACTGTCCTGTTGCAGCAATCTGGTTTTCTTTCAAACGCCCACTTAAAACATGTTTATATCCCAATTCACCTAGTATCGAAAAAGGAGGAGTAAAAGGTAGAGGAAGATTACTCTTTAAGTTTTTATTCCAGACATACTCTAATGAATTTAAAATATTGAATCGTTTAGTCAAAGGGAATGAAATGTAATATTCAACTCCATTCATCCAAACAGGGGCTTCAGTATATTGGTAAATTTGACCTGCGTCTGCTAAAGGAGAAAATTTAGCGGATGGACTTAGATATATGTAGTTAGTGAAATAATACGAAAAAGGAGACAATGATAATTTTATTTTTTTAGTCTTTGAATTAAAACCAATATCCTGCATATAACCTCGTTCAGTATTCAAAGTAGAATCACCCATTTCGTGTCTAAAAGTCCCATGATGCACTCCATTAGAAGTAAGCTCTGGTGCACCAGGAACTCTATAGGCAGTGCCAATATTATATTTCAATTCATGTTTTTCAGTTATTTGAAAGGCCAATCCCATTGCTCCTGAAAAATTAAAATAATTTCTATTAATCAAAGGACTTCTCTGAGTATATCCAGTAATATTTAAAGATGTATCGTATATAGGCAATAAGGTTTTTTGTATAGTTTGTTTCGCCCAATCCCCTCTCATCCCTATCAGTCCATAAAGTCGAGGATTAATTTTGATTTCGTTTAAAAAAAACATTCCTATTTGTTTTGCTTTATATTCAGGAATTAAAAATTCATACCCCCCCCTTTTATTTTGCTGTATTTGCCCAGATAAGCCATACGAAATTTGCCAATTTTTCATAAGAATAGTTTTTACTCTAAAATGAATGGAAGAAGTATTCAAAATAAGTTTTAGAGCCAATGAGCCTTCTGGCTTTGGCCCATAGTCATGATAATCTGGAGGGGAATGCTCTTCTCTAGTATTTTTCTGATATCCAGCATCAATGTCAAGTGTTGATTTTTTAATAAAAATAGTAGTGTTAGAAATGACTTTATAGTGCTGAATATTTTGATAAGGAAGATTGATATTTCTTTTATCTCCATCGTTTGTGAGTTGATAGGCTCTTGGTATTCCAAATGCTCCGGAAAAAAAACCTGCTTTTTGTCCATATCTCGAGATATAAACAGAGGTTGTCCCCCATTTTTTTCGTACACCTGAAAAAAAAGAAAAATTCAATTCTTTTCCAGCAGTATTTTTTAATCGGTTATCTAAGATGGGTAATTTATAGCTGTTATAGGTAAACTCATTTGCTGGCACTTTATAGTCTCCATATTGTTGTACAGTAATTCTTACTCTTCCAAATAAACTTTTTTTTGCTCCTTCCAATAATAAAGAACTACCATACGTATCATTGTTAGATCGATAATTCAAAAATACATCGGAATTAAAATAATTCCCTGTTTTTATCTTTGGTTTTAGAATATTTATTACACCTCCTATACCTTCCGAACCATACAAAAGGGACACAGGACCTTTTACAATCTCAACCTCCTCAACATTATATTGATCTATCTCAAGTCCATGATCTATACCCCACTGTTGCCCTTCTTGCTTTACTCCATATTCATTCACAATAACCCTATTAAAACTCATTCCCCTTATCACTGGTTTAGAAATCCCAACTCCAGTATTTATAGAACTTATGCCTGGAAGTTTTTCAAGCGTATTAATAAACGTATTGCCCTGATTTTGTAAAATGAATTTCTTATCTACTTCAAGATAGGATAGCGTTTTTATTAATGAATTAGGATATCCATTTTCTCCCTTTATTTCTATTTCCTTCATAAAAATAGTATCTTGCTCAGGTGTTAAGGAATCTATTTGAGCAACTAAATCAAAGTGAACAAACAGGTAGAAAAATAGTATACAATACCTATAAATTATTTTCATTTTATTAGGACAATACATTTACCTTAATCTGTTTTTCTGAAATATTCCCTACTTTGTCATAAACTTTGATTATAAATAAATGAACGCCAATAGATGAAAAGGATGGAATCAAATAGCTGTAATTATAAGAACCAGATTCCCCTTCTCCTACTGGGAAATAATATTGATCCAGAGTGAACTCTGTTGATGAAGGGTTGAGATATGTTATTTCTATTCTTCCCTTATCAAGATTTTGATTATCTATTACCAAAATTGAAAAATTTACATTATCTCCTTTATTTAAAGCAATAGAGTCTGAGCTAGGACTTACAATTTGAATAGTAGCAGGTTCTAAATCTTCTATATTTTCTATTTTCAAATTGTACACTACAAAAGATGCTTCATTCCCTTTTACATCAACACATTGAATCATAAAATGATAATTTCCTGCTATCACATCAGGAGGTATAGTAAGTTCTTCCGTAATAGTTCTTTGTTGACCTTCTATATCTACTATTTTTAATATTTTCCAACTTGTACTTGTAACTTTAAGTGTACTTTCATTCGTTTTATTCTTCGTAAATTCATCTGTCTCTAATGCAATTTTGTGTGTATGACAATCAAAATTATTGTGCAAGTCTATTTTATACTGAGACAATCCTTCTTTTGCTTTTAAATTAAATTCTAGTTTGAATACGCCAGATGAATTAAGTTTTATAGTTCTTTCATCCGCAATGCCGCAAATAAAACTACTCCCTACAGCAGGCACCGTGTAAAGAATTTCGATAACTGGCTTTTCTGGAAATTCTGAATCAGGTTCTATTTTATCTTTTTTAGATTTACATCCTGAATAAAGTAATAATAGAATAAATAAAATTTTAAATTCGTAATTCATAGTAGTAGAATTTTTAAAGAAATGATCGGGTAGTTTCTATCTTTAAAAGTAAACGTACTCCTCCAGACTCTTTTATACTTGGGCTACGATGAAATACTGCTCCCGCTCCAGTATGATCATGCAAAGCACCTTTCATTATAGCCACGTGAAAAGGTTGTACAAATTGAATGTCGTCTGGATTTAAAAGTCGGTCTTCTGAAGACTTACTTTTTCGATTGATATTTGAATTTTCAGTCCATACAGTTCCAAGACCTTTATATGCGCATGTTAATCTCAAGTCAATAACATCGGTATGAAATATTTTACACATATCATTATCTATAAACTCAAGGGAAATTCTAATTTCTTTACAGTCGCTCAACTCTGAAAACCAATTACAAAGTAGTTGCATATCTTCAATAATCGGGATAAATGAATTTGAGTAAGATCCAACTATTTTATCCTTTAAATCCTTTATACAATAATCAGGAGTACCCTTTGCTTCAAAAGCAGTTGGCAAAAAATCAACCATAACATCTGTTAATTTTGTTATTCTTTCATCTGAATTTCTTTCCCATATTGCGAGGTTGTAGTCCGTTCTATGAATAATAGAAAGTTCATCCTTGTGTTTTGATTTTATAACATGTTCAACCAGATGTGCCGTAGGGTTCATAATCTTTGTTTATTCTATAGTCAATTTTAATGCAATAGAAGATTGGGGCGTTTGAATAAGAAGAATGTAATTTCCTACCATTAAACTATTCAGCAAAATACTCTCTTCGTATTGACCTATATTCTGTTCACCAATTACTTTATAAAGTAATTCTTTCCCTTCATTACTAAGTATTGAGAAAGTCACTGAAGAACGTTCAAATAACTCATAGTTAATAGTAGTTTTTATTGTTGAGGGATTAGGAAATGGAGCTGACGCTTTCAATGTTTGGTTTCTTACAAACATAGGTTTTAGATTAGAAGTCAAAGTGAAATCAACTATGGGGTACAAAGCCAAATGAGTAGCTAGTGGAGTGAAATTTTGAGAATAAAAATCCCGCCATTCCTCGTGGGAATGGTTATGTCTTTGAATAGCATTTCTGCCAAATTTATCTAAGTCGGCAACTTCTCTGCAACCATCGCTACCGCATAAAAGGCCAATGGTGTCACCATCATAACCTCCATGAGCATAATCAAAAAGATTAAAAGATATGAAAAAACTATCCTGCACCTGTATAGGTGAATCAAATAACGTAGTCATATTAGTCCCCGTTAGGTTCATCTGATTGTACGCTACTTGTTTACCCCCAAGTTTTGTTTGCGGTAATTTATTGATTCCAACATTATAAATATTAAATTCAGCATGGTTATTACCATTAGTATATACCCCAGCATGGTGACTTATTACACCAGTAATAGAAGATGTTCCTGTTGTATAATATTTTTCTGAAAATTGCTGGCTGAACAAATGATTATGCCCTAAATAATACCCCCAAGTATTAGGAGCTGTATATTTATATTCTACAAGTGTAGTAGAAAGAGAATGATTTTGAAGCGTATCTTTTTGTCCATAAACAACTATGTTGTTTATTAATAAAAACAGAATAATATATATCTTCATACAAAATATAACTTATCAGAACCAAATAAATAACTGGTTCTGATAAGGAAGTTTAGGTTTATTTAAGTATTATTTTTTGTGAATAATTTTGATCTCCACTACGAACAGTGGCTATATAAATCCCTTTTTTGCAATACTCAGGAATGTCCCATACTACTTCGTTGCTGCCCTCTTGAAGTGTTCCTTTGAAAATATTCGTTATCAGTTTACCGTAAGTATCAAATATTTCAATACTTGTCTCAGCGGTTCTCAAAAGTGACAATGTGAAGTTGACATTTTCTAAAGCTGGATTAGGGAATACTC
>JAYSUZ010000190.1:0-1621 GCA_043718845.1 Cytophagales bacterium | reverse complement strand
GATATATAATGATATTATGAAACAGATAGAAATAGAATGAAATAAATACTACTGCCTTCTAAGCAGTAGGTCAAGCGTTCGAATCGCTTCGGGATCACTTAAATAAAAAAGCCTTACAAATAATTGTGAGGCTTTTTTATTTTTTGGGTGTACAAAAAGAGGTATACAAAGGGGTAAATAACGATACAATTTTCGTTATTATTATTCATTCACATTACTATTTTATTTCTTTTCCTAATCTTAATTTTTTTAATCCTAATTCAGACAATATTTGTTCGGGCTGTTTAGCCATTTGTCTGAACTATGATTTGTTTAATTTTTGTGATTCTGATGATTTTAATTTTTTATTAGTAAGTCGTTTAAAATTTAAACTGTTTTCATCAAAATTTAGGAGTAATAGACAAAAAGTAGGCTATTTTAAAATATAGAGGAGTAAAAACCGAATATAAATCACCCTAATAGTACTGTGATTTTAAAAATTGTATTTCGTTCTTCTTTATGTATTTTTGTTAAACTATTAAAGTTTAACTATAAGAATAGAAATATATGAGTCAGTACGTTTTTTTGCAAGTAAAAGAAGTAATAAAGGAAACTGCCGAAGCGGTAACGGTTGTTTTTACTAAGCCTACAGTAATAACGAACTATAAATCGGGACAATTTCTAACCTTAATACTCACAATAGCAGGTGAAAAATTAAGAAGGTCCTATTCGTTGTCTTCCTCTCCCTATGTGGACGAGGATTGGGCCGTTACAGTAAAAAAAATACCTGGAGGGAAAATGTCAACCTATATCGTGGATAAGGTAAAAGCAGGGGATATAATAGAAACGATGGCTCCTATGGGTACATTTACTTACGAGCCGAACGCTTCGACTGCGAATGATATTGTTTTAATAGGCGCAGGAAGTGGTATTACACCATTATTTTCAATACTGTCCTCGACGCTAGCGATAGAAAAAGATAGTACCATTCATTTGATTTATGCAAATAGAAATGAAGCATCTGTTATATTAAATCAAGGCTTGGAAAGAATTAAAATGATGTATAACAATCGGTTTCATTATACATTAGTCTTTAGTAAACCGTCGAATCCCTCTGCTGCCATTAGTGGCAGATTAGATGAGACGAAGATTATAAAGGTGCTTGAAAATTTTGAAATCAAAAATCTGAAACAAGCTCGCTATTTTGTTTGCGGGCCACAAGGTATGATGCACGAATCATTTTTAGCATTAGAAACACTTGGCGTTTCACAAGAAAATATACATAAAGAAAGTTTCACCTCGGCACTACCTCATGAAGACAGTAGTACAATAGCTGCTACTGCGGATAAAGCAGAAAGTGTAGTTGTAGATATTAAATACAACAAGCAAGTTTATAATGTAAAAGTAGAATCGTACCAAACGATTTTGGAAGCAGCACTTGCGCAAGGGATTGATTTGCCTTATTCTTGTCAGAGTGGAATGTGTACCGCTTGCATGGGAAAATGTAAAACGGGACAAGTAAAAATGGATGATCCAGATGGGCTGTCTGCAAATGAAATCAAACAAGGGTTAGTACTTATTTGCGTAAGTAAGCCTATAGGATCGGGCGTAATGATTGAAATTGATTAATATTGAATTGTCT
>JAYSUZ010000189.1:0-8105 GCA_043718845.1 Cytophagales bacterium | reverse complement strand
GTATACTTCGGCAGACGCTTCTACTACTTGTTCTGGCGCTTCAACAGGCGTGACTAAAAACTGATTTTTATTGAACACCGGTCGAATCATCATGCTTCCCTTTGCATAGCCAGGCAAATCGCTATACAAACCCCAACTACCGCCCACGCTAAACCAAACCTTATTGGAGTGATCGAAATTTTTATCGTACCCAACACTTAGAAGGTCGCTAAAATTTTGTTGATAGCCAACATAAAAATCTTCACCAGCCTCTATGATTACAGGATTTACAAGTGTATAGCGCACAAATCCATTGTAGCCAACTTGTACCGCTTGCTGAGAAACCAACTGTTTAGCACTGTTCCATACAGAAAGCAAAATTGTTCTCCCTGTTAAATTAGGCCCTTTGCTTCTGGTAAAATAAATTTCGATATCGGTGAGGGTATCTTTTATATTCGTCTTAAAAACATTGGCCACCTTAGCCCCTACTTGATTTGCTGCTACGCCCCATTCAGGAGTCCCGTCGTCGTAGGCAAAATAATCCCATAAAATGGTAGAACCTATGTAGGTATTGTTTTGCGCATAGAAAATAGTTGCCGTATCGTTTAGCCCGATATAGTATTTCATTTGCACGTTCATTGGAAACGATTTATTTGTAAGACTATCCAGCAACAGTTTACAAGAATCTTGGTAGGTTAACGCATACGCAAAAGACGGTCTATTGAGCGCTGCATCGTCTTTGAACGTATAAGAATAAGTATTTACAGAAGTAGACAAAATACACGACGACTGAATATCTTGCGTACTAAATTGATCGGAGTCAAGATTATTGGTTGTCAATTTTAGTTGTCCTATTTCATTGGCTTTATTAGCAAAATAATGGGCATAGGGCATTGAAGTGTAATTTTTAAGGAAACTTACCGCCGTATTTCCAAGGGTCACATCAAAGGTGCTTGAGCTGTTATTTACTCTATTTTTATTAAGATAAATATAGTCGACATTCCAAATATCGAAAGGCCCAGACAGTCGTCCGAATGAACGAAAGCGGAATTGAAAACCTTTGTATAAATAACTAGGGTCAGAAATTTTAAGGATTATGTATACAAAACTATTCATATAGGTCGTATCGGCAATCGTTTTTATAGTATTCCAGCTTCCGGTATTGTCTTTAAACTGAATTTCTAAAAAATCATTTAGTTCGGGCGCATCACCCACACCACTATGTTGCCAAAAAAAACTAAAGAAAACGTTGTCACTTGCTGTATATGAAGCTAGGTCTATGGGCAACGAAGTCAGATTATCGCTGTAACCTGTAGCTTTCACATCTACGGTGTTATAAGGAACGCCATCCGCTTTTAGACCATCAAATGTGGCTACATTATAGCTAAGTGGATTGATAGGATAACGATTATTAATGTAGGTATTGCCTCCTACGTTCCATTTTAAACTATCCACTTGAAAAGCATAGTCATTTTTTTCATTCCTCCAGTAGGCGTTAGCATACACTTGAGTTGTTGCCGGAATTGTCAAAGGCGTAGTCATTGCCGCGAGTGCGTATAGATAAAATTCATTTAGAGTATTGCGCTTTATAAACCATTTCGTTGCTGTTATGATTATTGCCGATGGTAAAACAGGCGTACTTTCAAAACCAATGTATATAGAAGTACCGTCTGCATAATAGTTAAGATGTTTGCTGTATACCTTCACTATATTATCAGACGTCTGAATGACGATAGAATCGATGGGCGCTACTAATCCGGAAAAATCTTCAAAAAAAGGCAACCTAAGGGTATCCGTAGACGATACTGCCGCACTAGAGGCTTGTATTTTATATGTTGAACCTACCGCCTTATCTAGCATCTCCATACGTGCGGGATCTTCTACCAGACTGGTTCCAATCAGTTGGCTATAACCCAAGTAAGGAAGGAACATTGCCAATAGTAAAAAAGATCGAAAAGCCTTTAATCGGTATTTTGTCATAGTATTGTCCACGAATCTTGTAGTCTATTCCTATCTATTTGTAGTATAGATACTTTAAACGACAGAAATGTAATTTAATTATTCAGCATACCACAAATCAACCGTTTCTCCCATATTGATTTTTGCACCAGCTCTATATTCTGGTTTTTGTTTTATTACTTCTCCTGGCGTTGTCCCACTTACTTGCTCTCTTTTCTCCATACCAATTTTTAGCCCTTGTCCAATTATCAACGCCTTTACATCATCAATATTCTGACCAATACAATTGGGGATTTCTATTTCATTGGTCATAGCTCCATTTCCTACATCAAGTTTAATTTGAGTTCCCTTTGGAATATGCGTCCCTGCTGCTATTTCTTTACCGTCAACATATTGATTTATTACTAGGTTTGCAAATGGACTAAGTACCAAATTGGGTTCTAGCAAAACTAAATCTCTACTTTTAAGTTCCATCTTAGCTGCCATCAACGATTTATCGCGCAGTTCTGGCATTGGCACCATGGGTGGGTTTTTGGCTGTCACGGTAATGTATATTTTTCGGTTTGATTTCACTTCTGAGCCCGCCACAGGATTCTGCGAAAGTACTGTAAAAGGTACAGAACCACTCACATAACTAGAGTCGTTTACTTGGAAACGCAAATCATTCCCATCCAAAATACTTTCCAATTGGTCTATTGTTTTCCCTTTCAAATCAGGCACCTTAATAATTTCACCATGATTCGTAGTGATAGGTAGATAAACATAAAAGAACAAAAGTACCAACACCAATGAAATAGCCAATATAATGCCTAGGTGTATTAAAACGTCTTTTTTTGTAGTTGCTTTTAGAAACATGTCTAGTTTAAGAGTTAATGATTAATGATACTTTACGACTTTCAAATTACGTACTTATTTTGCTGCCCGCTGCATTCCAAAGGTAAGGATATTATCTATGAAATCGTATGGTTTATAGCCATTTATAGCAGTTTGATGGAAAATACAAGTAGCAGGCGTCATCCCTGGCAATGAATTTACTTCAATGATAATGGTTTCCGCTTTATTGTTGTCATAAATACGAACAAAGGCATCTATTCGTGCATACCCCTGAACATTCAATAATTCGGCCGTTCGAAGCAGTGTGGCTTTAACCTGTGCTGAAATATAACGATACGTAGCATCGTCTTCGGCAAAACGAGCGGGCGTGATATTTTGTCCCTCTCCTGCCAAAAATTTCTCTTCCAAACTAAGTACCTCTCCCGAAGCTAAGGTTTCCGATGGTTCAAAAATCTCATATTGAAGAGCACCCAATGCATCGTAGCGCGTCATGATACCACCCGTAACTTCTAGGAAACGTTTCCCTCCGTCTTTACGAATAATATCTTCTATCATGAAATAGTTTTTCTGAGGGAATTCTTCGTTGAATTTTAATTTCAAAATTCTAGCACTTTCCGAATCTCTAATTTCATCCCATCCAAACATCATTTTTGCGTAGGCTACAAGTTCTTCTCTGTTGTTTATTTTTTTCACAGCAGAGCTACAGCCATCGTCAGATGGTTTGGCTATGATTGGGTACACAAATTGATGTTCTATTTTATGCATCAAATCCAAATAGAAATTTTCCCACTCTTGCTTATAAATGAGTATTGAATTTGCTACAGGAATTCCGTTTTCACGTAATATTCTATTTGTTTCAAATTTATTAATAGTAGTCTTAGAACTTTCAACCCCCGAACCGTTATACGGCACGTTGTATTTTTCCAATTCGGCTTGCACTGATCCGTCCTCTCCTGGTCTACCATGCAGTGCTATAAATACCACTTTTACACGTTCGGAAAGCTCTTGATAAGAAATTCTATGTGCTTCAGAAATATAATTCTGAACATATTTTTCAGTTACCTTTTTAGTATCTTTTAATATCTCCTGAATAATAGAATGTTTGTCTTCCTTACTGTGCACTTTCTCTCTGATATCATCCGCATTGTCCTTGAGCATGACATTTACTGGAATAATATAAAGCTCATGATTTTCTTCTGAGCCCGTAAGGAAAACAGGTATAGGCTCATATTTTGTACTTGACGCTAATTTTTCATAAATATTTCGTCCACTTTCAACCGAAATATGGCGTTCAGACGAAAAGCCTCCCATTATCACGGCTACTTTTATTTTTTCAGTAGTGCTAGCGTTAAGTTGATCCAAATCAGAATCCAACTCCCCTAATAATTTCTTTAACGCATACGTCTTTTTCCCAGTTCTAATCCTCTCAAAAATAGATGTTCGTATAATATAGGATAAAAATTGAGAAGGATTTAACCCTATTTCCGCTGCTTGGTGAAAGAAGAAGGACGATGGCAACATTCCTGATGTAGTATTCGGATCATTCAAAAAGAGCTCCCCTGATGCATCTATAAATCCATCTAGTCTCGCATATACATTGAAATTTAATTCCGTATACAAGCGTTCACATTCCTTTCTTATTTTCTTAATATGCTCTAATGGAATAGCTATAGGCGTCACCTTACGGGCCATACCTGGAAGGTATTTAGATCTGTAATCAAAGAAATTACTTCCTTTCACTATTTCTGTAGGCGGCAATGCTATTGGGTTTCCCTGCTCGTCTTGTAGTACGATACAAGAAAATTCTTTCCCTTCTATAAAAGATTCTATTAAGATTTCTTCTTCGTTGTCCAGACTCTCCAAATAAACCGTCATCTCACTGAAAGCAAACTGCTCATTGATATAATGCAGCAAGTCTTCAGGATGGTTAATCTGTCTATCGTTAGCCATAATAGGCATTCCTATACCATCACGAATATCGGTAAGTGTCCGTATTTGAAGCACCTTCTCTTCGTGTGATAAAACATCCCAATCCGACTTTTCAATCTGTTTTAGGAAAAAAGCCTTGTTGACCGCATATATAAAATTTTTAAGATCTAGGTCACCAATAATTGTAATCCCTATAGATGACCCTTGGTTTGGAGCCTTTACTACAAAGGGAAGACCGAGTTCGTTTTTATATTTATGTAACAGTCTATCTTTATCCGCATTTGAAAACCAATCTTTTTTGGTAAGCGTAGCACTTTTGGGTCTTTTAAATCCTGCATTTCCCAATAACCCTTGTTGCACCGATTTACTAATACCGATAGCAGAAGGAAGAATTCCTGATCCACTATAAGGCATATTGTACCACTCCAAAATACCTTGAATATTCCCATCTTCACCATAAGGACCATGCAAAGCAAGAAATGCAAAATCAAAATAATGATGAAAATTACTTGGTTCAATTCGAGTTCCTATAGACGCTATAAGTTGATCTTGTTCGTGTTGGGTTAGCGTTCCCAGAGATTCTATATATACTTGAAAACCATTTTCGGAATAGGGTGTAAAACGTTGGGGGGGATAAAAATCTCTGATGGTACCTTTATAAATAAACGCCCAATTCAATAAAATGAAGTTCCCTATACTGTCTACAAAAACAGGTACAGCCTCAAATAAGTCCTTATTAAGATTGTCGTATACAGTACGTCCTCCTGCAAAAGAAATTTCTCTCTCTCTAGATTGCCCTCCGAAAAATATCCCTATTTTCATCCTTATTTATTTAATTGATTCATTATTAATTGCAACAACACCTTTTATTTCAGGCACCTCCTTTTTGATTGCTTCCTCTACACCTGCTTTCAAGGTCATAGCAGACATTGGGCAAGAGCCACAATTACCAAGAAGTTCTAATTTCACAATCATATCTTCCGATATATCAATTAACTTTACATCTCCTCCATCGGCTGCTAAGTAAGGACGAATTGTATTCAACGCTACTTCTACTCTACCTAGAAGTTCATTTTTCGAGAGTGTTATTTCCATATATTTATAAACATAAAACAGATACTTAAGATTCAAAAAACAATCTCTATAATTTTATTTCTACGGGTTTAGTAGTCTCACGCGTAGCGTTTCTGATGGCTACTTGCTGTGCTACGTTTTCGGCTAATATTCTAAAAGACTCTGCAATCAGGTCATTGTCCAATACTTTAGGACGCCCACTATCGCCGCTCTCCCGAATACTTTGTATTAAAGGAATTTGTCCAAGCAGTGGACAGTTATTTTTTTCTGCCATTTCTTTCCCCCCATCTTTACCAAAAATATAGTATTTATTTTCTGGAAGTTCTGCAGGAGTAAACCAAGCCATATTTTCAATAACACCTAATACGGGGACATTAATTTGAGGCTGTCGAAACATACTTATTCCTTTCTGCGAATCTGCTATCGCTACTTTTTGGGGCGTCGTAACAATAATAGCGCCTGTTACGGGAACGGTTTGTACGAGTGTTAGGTGTATATCACTAGTACCTGGAGGCAAATCAATTAATAGATAATCTAAGTCTCCCCATTTACAATCTCCCAGAAATTGCTTCAATGCAGCACTAGCCATCGGGCCTCTCCAGACTACAGCACTTTCAGCGGGAGCTAAAAAACCTATCGAAATAAGTTTTATTCCATATTGCTCAATAGGGATAATCCAATTTTTACCATTTTCCTGTACCACCGCAGGATGTGCATCTTCCAAGTCAAATAATATAGGCTGAGACGGACCAAATATATCCGCATCGATCAACCCTACGCTTGCTCCTGTCTTGGCCAATGCGATGGCAAGATTTGCTGTAACGGTTGATTTTCCTACACCACCTTTCCCCGACCCTATCGCAATAATATTTTTAACCCCTGGCAATAAAGGGCCATTTAATCTTGTGGACGTTACATTGGCCGTAAGATTTACGGTTACTTGAAGCGCTGCATCAATTTTTTGAACGGCTGCGATACACGAAGACCGAATAAGTTCTTTTAGTGGACAGGCTGGAGTAGTAAGTACTACCGTAAAACTAATTTTAGTACCATCAACTTCAACATCCTTAATCATGTTAAGCGTTACCAAATCTTGTTTTAAATCTGGTTCTTGGACAGTACTTAACGCTTTTAATACTTCTTCTTTAGAAATTTTCATTTTGAACTTAAAATATGTGCAATTTAACTCAAAAAATGCTTACTAAGAAAAGTATTTTCCGAGTAATCCTGCTTTTGGGCATAAAAAAAATCCTGCCCAAAAGCAGGATTTTTTTTATGAGAATTAATTTGGTCTATTTTCTAATGCTTATTTCACAATAAAACTAGATTCTCCGATTTTTACACCTTCGCAATAGATTTCAATTTTATGAGTACCAGGCTTGTAGGCACTTCCTTTTTTATACTCATAATTCACTTTCTGACCTTTATTTTCAAATAATATCGTTTGTTTCATGGTATAAAAAACCTCTTTCCCTTGACTTTGTAAACTTCCTCCTCCATTTGCCAAATCAAATAGCACCGCACCATCTGGTTCCAATAATCTGAAATAGACATCTCTGCCCCCTTTTTCGGCAACTTGATTTTCAGCCAACGTGAAATTTACACGTACTTTGTCTACTTTTTTTGCCTTAAACGTTCCATCCGTATCCGCTTTACCTTTTGAGTTCAGGGCTTCAACTTTAAAATAATCGGCTCTCAAAACAGAGGCTATAGCTACTTTATTGGCAAGCGTCATTCGTTCGCTCTTGATTTTATTGATTGTATCTTCACGCTCTACAATTGTAAATTTCTGATTCGTAATAATTGTATCTTGTTTCGCCAACATCAATTTCAAACGATCCACTTCTTTGCTTGCATCGTCTCTCACACGTACTGAAGCGTCTCTAATCGCAATGGCATCGTTGTATTTTTTCTGCCAATTGTTGTTCGTATTCTGAAGACTTCTTTTTGCTTTCTCTAACTCTTGAATCTGAGTATGCAACAGTGTAGTATCTCCTTGTAACGAAGCTATTTCTTGCAATTTCGCTTCCAATTC
Source organism: Cytophagales bacterium (assembly GCA_043718845.1). Classification (GTDB taxonomy): domain Bacteria; phylum Bacteroidota; class Bacteroidia; order Cytophagales; family Cytophagaceae; genus JANYCO01. The sequence goes on along the minus strand of JAYSUZ010000189.1, from coordinate 295 downwards.
TTTTTTAAGATTGTCCAGTTGTACCGTCATACTGTCAATCTTAACTTTATTGCTTGAAATTGTAGTAGTCTGTTCTTTAATTGTAGTCGACTTTGATAGGTTTAAAAATAACTGAACCCCATTGATCACTGCAAGTATGATAATAAAAGCAATCAACAATCCTTTATTACTTCCGCTTTTCTTTGGCTCATTCGCCTGCGTTTTATTTTCTGCCATTTTTAGTATAAATTAAGGTATAAAGTTTAATTCAAAGCGTAAAAATAAGAAAAAATTGGATTATTTCAAATTTTGATGG
>JAYSUZ010000188.1:0-1635 GCA_043718845.1 Cytophagales bacterium | reverse complement strand
AAGGTAATTTGACTGTATTGCTATTTAGTTCTATTTTTTCCAATTTAGGAATAACCGCAGTAGTCTGTTGATTATAAGTAGGAGGTAAGGTAGCAGTTATCTTAAGAGATACCTCGTTGGAGGGAGGAAGTTGTTTTGTTGAATTTTCAATTGTAGCGACAACTACGTCGTTACTTTTTTTTTTACTTCACCAGAAGTAATAGCTTGCGCCAAAAGTATAGCTTCCGTGAGGAACGCTATTTTCATCAACGCCAACTCTATCAATAAACGTGGATTTTTACTAGCCTTATACTGTAAGTCTGCTTGGCTGATAATAGACAACGAAGACATTAAAAAACCTAAAGGAATATCGGCAGCCTGCGTCTGGTATTTTTTCTGAATATCTTCGGCTACTTCCATTAGTTTAATGGTAGCGGGATCTTTACTTACCAGCAAATTTCGGAAGTGATCGCCAAGACCGACAATAAAATTATGCCCATCAAAACCTTTGCGAAGGATTTCATCAAAGGTAAGCAGTACGTTGGATTGCTCTTTTTTATACAACATATCAGAGATTGTGAAATAATAATCATAATCCAAAATGTGTAAATTTTCTGCGGTAGCTTTATACGTTACATTATTGCCACAAAACGTCACAATCATGTCAAACATAGAAAGTGCGTCTCTAAGACCGCCATCTGCTTTCTGAGCAATGAGGTTAAGGGCAGCAGGTTCTACCGTAATATTTTCTTTTACAGCAATCGTTGCCAAGTGATCGCTCATATCTTTTACCAATATCCTATTGAAATCAAAAATCTGACAACGGGATAAAATAGTAGGAAGAATTTTATGTTTTTCTGTAGTAGCGAGAATAAATTTTGCGTACGCAGGTGGTTCTTCCAACGTTTTCAAAAAAGCATTGAAAGCCGCTGTAGAAAGCATGTGCACCTCATCTATTATATAGACTTTGTATTTTCCTGTTTGAGGTGGTACGCGTACTTGGTCTACTAAATTTCGAATATCGTCTACCGAGTTGTTAGAAGCGGCATCAAGTTCGAAAATACTAAACGAAGCATTTTGATTAAAACTTACACAGGAAGCGCATTTGTTGCAAGGTTCCGTATCGGCAGTAAGTTCGAGGCAGTTTATGGCCTTTGCCAAGATACGAGCATTGGTCGTTTTTCCTACACCACGAGGGCCACAGAAAAGAAACGCCTGCGCTACGTGGTTGTTTTTGATGGCATTTTTCAGCGTAGTCGTTATGTGCGACTGTCCTACTACACTTTCAAAAGTAGAGGGGCGGTATTTACGAGCCGATACAACAAAATTTTCCATCAGTGCAATTTACTCAAACCAATTTTATCTCCTTGTAATTTGAAAGGAATAGTTATCCATATTTTATAAAAAAAGTGTATAATTAATATTAATAGTCTGTTTTTTAGTTTATTAATGTAACTTAAATAAAATACTTCCATTGAATTTGTACGTAAAAATATTGCCTTCGACAATGGGCTGTGCGTCATAAGTAGAAACAAAACCGATGTCAAAAGAAAGTAGCTTAGTGACTTTGAATATCAAATGGAGATCAGAAATTATCCGAGGGCGGTTTAACGCTTCTATTTTAGCTTGGTAATAAACGCTTGTAAATAAAGTAAT
>JAYSUZ010000187.1:0-8111 GCA_043718845.1 Cytophagales bacterium | reverse complement strand
TTTAATTGGGCTTTTTTATTAACTACAAGTATATCACACCTCGCCGTTTCCATTTACATTGTTCATCCATTCTTAATACGTCACTATACCCAATGCTCTATTTGGTTCTCCTTCCAATATAGCTATAAACTCCAAACAATGTCCGTCAGGATCATCAAAGTATATCGCTAATGCAGGCATCCAGGCAAATACAAGAGGAATATTTCTATCGTCTTTTAAAAAATTATAAGGTTTTAGTTTTTTTGATTCTAAAAAATCTACGGATTTAGTTAAAATATCTTCCTTGTCACAACGGAATGCAAAGTGCATTTTCACCACCACCTCTGCTTTTGCTTTTTCCCAAAGGCCTAACATATATTCCTGTGGTTTCCCTACCCAAAAAAAGGCAATTCTTCGGGTGTCAGGATAACTACACTGTTCAAGCCCAAGTATGTTTTTATAGAAATCAATAGACCGCTCTAGATTTCCTACATTAATGTGTGTCTCGTAAATACCTTTTATCATAGTAATTTTTATCGTGGACCCATAAATCTATCTCCATTCAGATGTATCATGTGGTCTGGGGCTTCCACCAGCCATACTTCAGTCTCCCATGCAATGTTATTAGCATGTCTTTTATATTCACTAAAATCAGGAAAGGCTGTTACATATATTTTTCCAGCTTTACATCCTTTTAAAAATGCTTCCAGCTCCATTACACGTTTTGGAGAAACAGGGCCATGGGAAGTAACCGCTTCAATCAGAAATAGCCAGTTCTTCTTAGGGTCATAAATAACTACATCCGGAAGTTTACTATGTTGGTCGATAGGAATTCCTAACTCTTTTAACGCCTTCTCATCTACATACAAATCTTTATTGGCCGTATCTCCTAAATACAATAGAATACCACCTTTTGCAAAACGAGAAGCAAATTTTTCTACGATAGCAGCTTGTACTTCATTGTGTTTCCCAGCGGAAAGTTTTACTGTTTTGCCATTACCCAGTTTTACAGGTATTATAATCAATTCACGCTCTTTCGTATAGATCTTAGTCAGTTCTCCAAACTCACCAATAAACTTCTTTGTTGCTTTTTTCCAATTTGCAGTACCATACTGTTTAATTGCTTCTAACGCCACTATAGAAATAGCATAATGCGCTCTAGGACTATTAACTGGCAAATTGGGTTGATCAGGATTATAATCGGCAATTCTCCCTTGCACAAATTGATGAAGTACTTGCCTTCTGAATGTTTCTCTTGTATTGGGCTTATACGGTTTATTATAAAAATCATTTACAAAAGCCATAATACCGTTAGATACTCCCAAACTTTCTCTTGTAGCCTTTTTCCAACTACTTTTTTCTTTAATCCCACACAAGGCCAACAAAGTCAGTCCTGACATTTCGTTCTGTTGCGCTTTAGGTAATCCTAATGCTTTTAGTATCTCTTGTGCTTCTTCTAGTTTATTCATTATTAAAACTACTTATTAGCTGAAAGTGTTCGTTAAAAATTTGATTTACATTTTCTATCGAATAATCATTCGAAAAAATAATCCTATCGCCTATCTCTTTAATATCTTCTAATGGAGGTAAAGACATCTCCCTTAACTCCGTTGCACTGACGTTTACGTTACCGTTAAACATCCTAAAATAATTATCAAATAGTTCACTATTCAACAAAGCACATAATCCTACAATTTCATTTCTATCCAGATGACCTTTAGGACGGTAGATATAATTTACCTTATTTTCTACACCTATCAATTCTGTTTCTACAACATTGCAAAAATAAGGAGCGGCTACTAAACGACTCTTATCGTCCTTACTGCTAAATCGTCGAAGAAAAACATAGTTTTTATTCGGAATAAGCATAGACCTTGTTTCAGGAAGCATCCGTATATATTGACCTTTATTAGGTTTAGGAAAAGGCCAACTCACTGTCATTTTTGTAACGTTGTGCAACCAAAAGAGTGGAGCAAGAAAAACCGTTCCGTTTTCAAACTCGTCATATATATAATCTGGCGCACGAAAAGCGACTACTGGACCCGTAGAAATTTGAATATTATATTTATGTAACCCTCCTGTCCAATTTTTAAAAATAGTAAGAATTTGTTCTTCAGCATTATTAGTTGGGAAATGCAGAATTTTCTCACAAGAATCCAAATCAATCAAATCTTGTTGGGCAAACAACTTAACAGCAGGTTGATCAACATCTTTCAATCCATGACTGGTAGAGACCACCACGTTATGATTTCCATTAATAGTCTGCTTTCTTGTCCCTTTTATAATCACAGTTTCCTGCAATACATTATCACGGCTAAAAGTGTCTTTTCTAGAAACAAACAAATGAATACAGTCTAATTGAATTAAATCAAAGAAAAACCCTCTGAACGTCCTAAAATAATTTCCCGACGTAAAACTCCTTGGTGTAATAAATATCAATTCTCCGTTTTCCTTTAATAATTTCGCAGCTACCGCCATAAATATAGCGTAAATATTAGGCTGACCGCTCACTACTACCTGAGCTGCTTTTGTTCGCTTATCGTCTTTTGATAATTTAAAATATGGGGGATTGGATATAACAATATCAAATAGTTCTTTAGGCAAAACAAACATTTGCGGAGTATCAATCAAACTATCTGCATTCTCTAAAATAAAATCACCAGTACAAATAGTATAAGTAAATTCAACGTTCCTATCCTTCAACCATAATTTCAGATAAGTCAGAGAAGCATCTATATATGATTCCAGACTTTCGTCTGTTTCATATACAACCAATTCAATAGTTTTAATTTCAGTGTACTTACTAATCAGAACTTCAATTAGGCCACAACTCAAAACTGCTGTACCACAGCCGGGGTCTAGTATTCTCAATTGTTCTGAATGAACTTCAGCAAAGGAAGCCATAAGATGAGCGATAGAAGTAGGTGTAAAAAATTGGCCTTTTCCCTTTTTATGTCCTATTGTTACCTGTGAAGTATAATCCAAACCCAATCGATCAGCATAGTGACTGGGAAATTCATCATTTAATGGTTCTATAATAGTATTTTTTGCCATTTCGCACCTTTCTTAGACAGGTTATTTTCTTTTACGCCATTTGCAATACTTTTAAAAATAGGCAATCATCGTCTTTCTGATTATACACTGCACTATCGCCTATTCTTTGCATAAAGGGTACAAAAAACTACCCAATTTGGTCTAATTTAATAAAAATGATTTACATTAAAGTAAGTTGTCATTAAAAGTTCTTCACAATTTTTTATCTTTATTAAATCTCCGCTCCTTGACTACTCGACCTTCATCAACTATTTAAAATCCCCCTAACAAGCCCCTCTAAAATCCATTTAAACAAATTATTTTACGACAGAAAATTCCACCTATACTAACTTAGTTCTTCCGTCCCACAAATCTTATTACAGAACCTTTTCCATTATGAAAAATACCTTCGCTCAATTCAATTTCTTGTTCTACTAATTCTATAATTTCATAATTCACAAAATCGGCCTTTAGCTCCTCTATCGAAAACAACATCGCTTCGTCTTTTGGTCCACCTACTTTTTCATCCTTAGCGATGTAGTCTATATGCTTCTTACTAAATGCTTCAAAAATAACCACTCCACCTTTCCGCAAATAGGAATCAAGTACCTTGTGATAAAACGATTTTATAGCTGTAGGAAAGTGCGCATAGATCAACGCAACGGCGTCAAATTGTTCGGCATTATAATTTAAGGTTTGTAATGCTCCAACTTGATACTCTATTTTTACATTATTGGTTTCCGCCAACAGAAAGGCTTTATTTTTTCCTTCAACACTTATATCAAATGCTGAAACATTCCAACCAAGTTTGGCTGCAAAAACTGCATTGCGCCCTTCTCCTTCTGCCGGAAAAAGTATAGTCCCCGCAGGCAATTTCGCTAGTTGTGCCTTTAAATAATTATTAGGCTCGATACCGTAAGCAAAGGCCTCGTTACGATACCGATCATCCCACCTACCAATCCAAGATTCATTCATGTCTACTATGATTTATGCTATATTCTTCTCTACTCTTTTACCAGCCCTAAGATAGCCTTATTTACGTCCTTATAAAAGCATACTAAACAAATCAGTCTACCCAAAATATTCAATAAAACATATTTCAAAGTAGTATAAATGAGTTATATTTGTTTTGACTAAAACGGGGAAGAAAGGGAAAATAACTTCTTTAAAAATACTTAAAATAATTCATAATATCTTTACTAACATAAGCTTATATAATTAATAACGCACAATCAAAAATGTTATTTGCAACCATACCCGGACAAGAGGAAACTAAAAAAACACTGATCAATTCGGTACGAAAAAGCCACATTGCTCATGCGCAACTTTTTGCTGGTAAGGAAGGCAGCGCTAATATGGCGATGGCATTGGCTTACGGCATGTATATCAATTGTGAGAATCAAAAAGAAGAAGACTCTTGTGGCGAATGCGCCTCTTGCTCCAAGTACATAAAACTTATCCATCCTGACCTGCATTTTATATTTCCAACAAATACGACTAAAGACGTTCCTAAAGACCCGATCAGCGCTCTATTTATGAAGGATTGGAGAGCATTTATGACCAACAATCCTTATGCAAACATCCACAATTGGGGCGACACCATAGGGACAGAAAACAAACAACTTATCATCAATACCGACGACAGTAGAAGTATTATTAAAGCCTTGTCGTTAAAATCGTTTGAAGGTGAATACAAAGTCATGATTATCTGGCTCCCTGAATTAATGAAAACAGAGGGCGCTAATGCTATCCTAAAAATATTGGAAGAACCTCCTGCCAAAACAATTTTCTTGATGGTAAGCAATAATATTGACAGACTTCTCACTACTATTCAATCTCGAACACAAAAGGTGATGATTCCTCCTTTTTTAGACGAGGAAATAAAAATACATATTACAGAAAAATATTCTATTGAAGAAAAAAAAGCTTCGCGCATCGCATTCTTGGCCGATGGCAATATGAATGCCGCCATACAACTCACAAGCGAGGTAGACAAAGAAGACAACCACGATATGTTTAGAGACTGGATGCGGCTTTGCTATAATTTATTTAAAAACACCAACAACCTAATAGAACTCAACCAATGGACAGATGCCTTTGGTACCTTGGGACGAGAAGGACAAAAAACTATGCTTCAGTACGGCATCAATATAATGCGTGAAACACTCGTATACAAACATACCGCTCAGCAATTGGTGCGCCTTCAACAAGAAGACCTTGGTTTTGTAGAAAAATTTTCCACTACACTCACCGATGAAATGATAGAAACTATTAGTAACCGATTAAATGAGACATTTTATCATATAGAGCGTAATGCCAGTGCTAAAATAACCTTTATGGACACTTCGTTCTTTATCGCTTCTGTTTTCAATAAAAAATAATAAGCAATATATTTACCTAACAATAAGCAAATGCTTATTTTATTATGAATACTAAAATAAAAATTGGCACACGTGCTTCCAAGCTTGCGCTATGGCAAGCGTATCATATAGAATCACTACTCCAAAAAGGTGGATTAGAAACAGAAATTATCACGATCGAAACAAAGGGTGATAAAATTTTAAATCAACCACTTTCAGAAATTGGCGCTAAAGGATTATTTACCGAAGAATTAGAAGAAAAATTAGTGAACGGAGAAATTGACATCGCCGTGCACAGTGCAAAAGATATGCAATCTGAACTGAAAGAAGGCCTTGAAATTATTGCATTCACCGAGCGCGAAAGACCGAACGATGTATTGGTAAGCCTAGACAAAAATTTCTCTCTTCAAAATACCGCTACCGAAATTATCGTAGGCACTTCCTCTACGCGAAGAAAGGCGGTATTGAGAAGAAACTACCCTCATATAAAAATCGTAGACGCAAGAGGAAATTTACAAACACGCTTTCGTAAAATGGAAGAAGGGCATTTTCAAGCTATGCTCCTTGCCTATGCTGGCGTTCATCGAATGGGCTATGACGATAAAATAATACAACTATTCCCGTTAGACGAATTCGTTCCGGCAGTAGGTCAAGGATCTATAGCGCTTGAAATAGCCTCTTCTTTGGACGCTATAAAAAAGAATCAAATAAAAAATCTCACCAACCATAGAGAAACCGAATATTGCTTGCTTGCCGAAAGAGCTTTTCTCAAAAAACTTCAAGGCGGTTGCAGTATACCTCTATTTGCGCTGGCAGAGATAAACGCCGAAAAAATCACCATCCACGGAGGAATTATCAGTCTTGACGGAAAAGAATTAATAGAAGAAACAATTTCAGATATCCCTTCGAACGCTTTACTACTAGGAGAAACGCTTGCAACACTTTTAGTACAAAAAGGTGCTGGACTAATTTTAGAAACAATCAACGCACACAAATCCAACAAATCATAACTTAATTATCATGAAAAAAATAACTTCAACCCTCTTACTATCCTTACTATTTCTAAGTTTCATCGCTATCGGACAAGACAAAAAGAAACTTCCAAAAGCAGACACATTAATTACTATCAACACCGAATTTGGTCAGATGATTTTATTATTAAACAGTTCTACGCCTAAACATAAAAGCAATTTTATCAAACTGGCATCTTCAGGATTTTATAACGGCACAACCTTTCATCGAATCATCAAAGATTTTATGATTCAAGGTGGAGATCCTAATTCCAAAGATTCAATCACTACTAACGATGGAACAGGAGGTCCTGGCTACACGATACCAGCAGAATTTCAGCCAACCTTAAAACACACCAAAGGAGCCCTTGCCGCTGCTCGTATGGGCGACCAAGCAAACCCCTTGAAAGCGTCGAGCGGATCTCAATTTTATATCGTACACAACTCTAATGGCACGCCTTTTCTAGATGGTGCGTATACCGTATTTGGACAAGTAATAAAAGGATTGGAAGTTCTAGACAAAATAGCAGCGCAACCAAAAGACCGAAGCGATCGCCCAACCAAAGACATTAAAATGACGGTGACGGCACAAAAAATGAGTGTGAAGAAAATTGTAAAAGTATACAATTGTGAAAAATTTTACAACTAGAAAAATCTAAACAATACAATACTCCAATTATGAGCAACGAATGTAATGGGTATCAAAACCTCTTTTCTATTAATGCGTTTTGATATCCATCACATTAAGTTCTAACTTTTCATGAGGAACTATCATTTTATTCTTCATTCGAGTTTTATAGGTATAAATCGTATTTACAGAATAGCCTAAAAATTTAGCAATTTTTTCATTGTCTATTATACCCAGTCGAATAAGCGCATAGATCCTAAGTTCAGGAGGAAGCGAAGCATTTTCCCCTATTATATATTGATCATCTTCCTTGAAAAAAGCATTGAATTTAGTAACAAAATCAGGGTATATTTTAAGAAAAATCCGATCAAAGCTCCCGTACAATTCCTCCCGTTCCGCTTTTAAATTTATCTGACTTACAATATCTCTAATTTGATCAATATTCTTTTGAGATACTTTTCGATCAATAGAAGTTTTAAATTTATCTAATTTCTCAATATAATCTGAAATGGTTTTGAAGAAATGCCCTATATACTCTTCTTTAATTTTATTTGAATCAAGCAGTTTACTGTTAAGTTCCTTAAGCGTAATATGCGATTCGATAAGATTTGCTTTAGCCACTTTAAGCTTACGATTATTTCGGTATACAATGAAATAAAGAACAAGTATCATAACACTTATAAACGTAGCAATTAACGAATATATTTGCAATGTCCTTCGCTTACTATCCAACTCACTCATATGAGCCGCCTCAATAATAGGCAACAAATGTGCAAGTTGAACTTTCCGAAATTTTGCTCCGTATGCATAAGCGTCGTCGTTCGCTATTTTAACGTAGCGGTAAGCTCGTTCATAATTATTTTCATAATATAATATTTCAGAAAGATCGCGCAATGCTACTGTCTCCAACACCGAACCGCGCATATCTGCCATTACCGCTTTAATCAAATATTCTTTTGATTTCAACTGATCGTTATCAAGTTTATACATAAAACTTAAACTTGATGTTACTATTGCATATTCATGATCCTTCAATTTAAATTCTAAAAGCAATTTTCGAAAAGTAAGAATAGCCAGTTCAATATTACGAACACGCATATA